>WQXC01000013.1 GCA_009785045.1 Treponema sp.
AATTGCAGTAAAGACATCTACTCCGGAATCTATCATGGCAGATGTTAGTTCTGCAGCTTTGTTTGCGTCAGCCCACGAGCCAACTATGCGAACATCAAGTTCAAACTGCGGGTCAACTTTTTTAGCGCCTTCCAAAAAACCGGGAATCATCTGCCTTGTTAAAAGAGGATATTCCTGCGCAGCTATAAAACCAATGCGTTTTTGACTGTTTGTATTCACCATATTACTTGTTGAAACAAGTCCTGCCAGAAACCCAAGAAAATGTGATTGCTCATACTGGTTATAGTTATATGTTCTAATTTGCGGATGACCTTCGTAATGAGCGTCTAAAATGATAAACTTTTGCTGCGGAAACAATTTTGCAACATTGGCACACATTTCCGGCAGTGACGGGTTTGAACCAATAACAACATCATAACTTCCTCCGGAAACCATTTCGGCAAGCTGCTGCTCCCACTGCGCCTGATTCATTCCCGCTTCATAAATTTTAATATTTATACCGGGATTATTTTTTTCAAATTCATGCGCACCTTCTGCCATCATTTCGTATGGAGGACTTCCGGCAATTACACCGGTAATATAAATAAGCACAGAAAGATCATCTTTATTTACTGATTCTGCTTTTCTGGTACAGCTAAATGTAAAAAACATTGATAAACTAATTAAAATACAAACTATTTTTTTCATATATTATCCTTTTATTTTTTATACTCATTATAAAGTTGATTGTAAAGGGCTGTATTCCTGTTATTTGGCTTAAAAATCACTTTATTGGAAACAAAAACACCGGAAGCTTCAGAGTAAGAAGCATATTTGCCAAGAGTACAAGAACCTATTATTGCAAGACCCTGTAATTCCGCTTCTTTATATTCACCTGTTAAAATATTAATGCCTGTTATATCTGCTTTTAATTGATTAAGAAAACTATTGCCGGAAAGACCTCCGGTAACTCTTAATTGAACTGCCTTTTCTCCGGCATTTTCCATTTTTAACAAAACGTCTTTTATTTTAAACCCTATTTCTTCCAGAATTGAATTTGCAAAATTGCTGTTTTTTAAACCTGCTTTTCCGGATTCTGCAAGTTCAAAAAAGTCATTGTAACTGGAAAGCCCAAGCTGATTAATTCCCTTTTCAATAGATTTTCCGGTACTATCGATAATTCCTGACAAGTTCCAGAACTCATTTATTGGGTGCCTGTATGACATTAATTCATCTGCATTAACAAAATTTTTGGTACAAAGATTTATTCCATCCGAAGTCCCTGTTCGATTACAAGCCTGTCCCGGCTCTGTTACTCCGCTGCCTAAAATTGCAGCATAAAAATCCGGTCCGCCGGAAATAACTGGAATATTTTTTGTAAAACCAAATTGTTCTGCTATAGCCGAAATTAAAGTTCCAAAAAAATCGCCTGGTTTAATAAAAGAAGGGAACTTCTTAAAGTCCAGCTTAAGTTTTTCAAGAACAGTGCTGTCCCAGAACCAGCGGTCAAATCCTTCGCAGGGAAAAACTGTTTTTGCCTTTCCTGTTAACACATAAGCAAGATATTCAGGGCACCCAAGAAAATATTTTGTTTGGTTGTAAATGTCAGGCTCTTCATTTTTAATATACATTATTTTTGGCAAAAAAAACTTGGCATCAACAAAGCCGCCCATGATATGCGACACTTCTTTCTGATACTTAACTGCTCTTTTATCCAGCCAAAGCCGCGCATTTTCTGCAGGTACTGTAAGTTTACCTGCTGGTGAAGGTTCACCTGTTACAGGAACCAGGCTGGGACCGTTTCCGCTTATTACGATTGCTTCTACACTTTTAAGATTTTTATGCTTTTTGCAGCTTTCTTCAAACGCACCCAGCCATTGCTGCGGCTTTGACTCTTGTCTACTGCCATCGTTTATATCAATCGAAAGCGGCACAGAGTAAAAAGATACCCGTTTCCCCTCATGGCTCCAAACCGCGGATTTAAAACTTGATGTGCCAATATCAATCGTAAACAGCATAGGTATAGTTTGACATATTTTTCATATTTTATAAATACTTTATTGAACAAACATTTACACTTGCGTTATTCAAAAAACAGTATTATAATTATTATTTAAGGGGAAAATAATGCCTGTTTTGGTGAGAAATATTTACGGTACCAGTAAAGAAAATGCATCTGCGGGAAAACTAAAACACTGGAAAGAGTATTTTAACATTTCTGGACCAAAATGTTCCGAAGCCTCTTGTTTTGAATCAGATAACCTTCTTGGCTCCCCTGTCGAAGTTTTGGAAGGACGCAATAAAGGAAAAAAGTTTATTATCCCGTTATGCAGTCCTTTGTTTAAACAGCACGGTGAAGAATTTCAAATAAAAGATTCCTCCAAATGCATGCCCTTAGACGAACTTAACCCTTAACAAAATACAGCTCCCTTATAACATGATCTTTTGCAAGGCCTTTTTGCTCAAATTTTGTTCCCGGCCGCCATTCCTGCGGTGCAGCAAAACCGTTATAAGCATTATGTAACCCTGAAGTTGCGGATAATTCATCAAGAGCAAAATTAGCATAGTCTTCCCAATCGGTTACCATGTACAAATAGCCGCCGGGTTTTAGGCAATTGGCAAGAGTTTGCGTAAACGGACGCTGTACAAGACGGCGTTTGTGGTGTCTTTTTTTTGGCCAAGGGTCAGGGAAAAAGATATGTATCGCTTCCAGGGAACCAGGCGGGATCATTTTTAGCGCTACATAAGCCGCATCATATTCAATTATCCTGATGTTGGAAAGAGAGCGTTTTTCAATTTCCCACAAAAGTTTACCAATACCTGGACGATGAACTTCCACGCCAATGTAGTTTTTATCTGGATTAAACTGTGCAATTTCGGCTGTCGTAAAACCCATTCCAAAGCCGATTTCCATTGTTACATTTTCGCTTCCAAAAACTTGATTTAAGTTAAGGTATTCCTCTTTATACGGAATTAAAAATTGCCCGCTTAATGAGTCATAGGCATTTTTTTGAGCATCAGTATAACGCCCTGCGCGTATTACATAACTTTTAAGCATTAATTAATCGGAACCACATTTGTAAAAGCGCTGCAGAAATTGGCCTCGTCTTCGGCCCACAGAGCGGCTGTTCTGGCATTAGACGGAATTCTTAATTGCGAAACATTTCCCATTACAGAAGGAAGCCTTACTGTAGCAACATGATTACCTGAGACATCGTAGCAGACCAGGTGGTTTACAGGCCACTGCGAATTAACTGAATATATACCGCCTGAGATTTCAATTTCCGGAAACGGAAAACGTACATTGCCGTCATAGGTGAAACTGCGTTCTGTGCTCTCCCCTCCCTTGTTTACAAGTACAGCGCGGTACAAGCCTCTTGGAAGACTGCCATCTTTTATTGTAATACTCCGGGTTCCAATCCAGTCCTTTCCGTCAATTGTTTGGTGCAGCCATTCTTCGTTATTAATTTTCCAGCGAAGCTGCTCCCTGTCGTGGTAAAGATAAAGTTCATCCAGATTGGCAATACCATCCTCATCTTCTGCCATAACAAAAAATGAAAAATGTTCCTGCGGCTCATCATCACCCTGGTAAAGGACAAGCTGCAAATAACCGTATGTTATTACGGGAGCGCTCTTAGTGCATGATACAGACAGAAATGCCACTAATACGGCAAAAAACAGGATATAAATTATTTTATTGTCAATTTTTTTCATAAGCTACTGTCTAAAGTATAGATTGAATAATAAAAAAAGTCTACAATACCTATCATGAATATTTGGTTTGCAACGAATAATGGTCATAAAAAAGAAGAACTTCAGGCAATTTTGAACACCAGCCTGAAAATCCCTTCACAGGAAGGATATGCCTTTAACCCCGAAGAAACCGGCGATACCTTTTGTGAAAATGCACTAATTAAAGCAAGGGAACTCCATAAGCTCCTTGGAAATAACGAGCCTGTTATAGCCGATGATTCGGGTTTAAACGTTGATGCTCTTGGCGGAAGACCTGGAGTTTTATCTGCGCGATACGGAATGGAAAACGGACAAAAACTTACAAGCGACCAGCAGAATATTCTGCTTCTTGATGAACTGGGAGATAGTCCATTACGAAGCGCACGGTTTGTCTGTTCAATGGTACTTTTTTACAGTAATGACAGATTTTTTGTTATCCAGGAAACTCTCGAGGGAGAAATCGTAAAAAAAAGCGAAATGAGAGGAGACGGCGGCTTTGGTTATGACCCTGTATTTTTAATTCCTCAATTTGGCCGTACTCTTGCCGAACTTTCGGTAGAAGAAAAAAACTTTCTTAGCCACCGGGGAAAAGCCGGAAAAATAATTGCAAATTTATTAAAAAATAATGGCTAAGATAAATATAAAAAACGAATTAAACGAACCTCAGATTGATGCTGTTACAAAAATTAATGGTCCTTCATTGATTATCGCCGGTGCAGGTTCTGGAAAAACAAGGGTAATTACATACCGTATCGCCTACATGCTTGAAAAAGGCATTCCCCAATCTGCAATTCTGGCTCTTACTTTTACAAATAAAGCAGCGCGGGAAATGGAGCAAAGAGTTAAGGAACTTACAGGTAAAAAACTCCAAAGTCTTACTCTAAGTACATTCCATGCTTTTGGTTTAAAAATTATCAGAGAAGAGTGCGAACTGCTTGGCTACAGAAAGAATTTTTCAATTTATGACGAGACCGACAAAATGTCACTTATTAAGGAATCGCTTAGAGAATGCAAGATGTATTCACCAAAAATAGATATATATTCACTAAGTCAGGTTTTTTCAAAAATAAAAATCGGTCTTTCAAAATGGACAAACGATGTAACAATGCAGCCTGTTTATGATGAGTATCAGCAGGCGTTAAAAATATACAATGCAGTTGATTTTGACGATCTTCTTACTGTTCCGCTTGAATTATTCGAGAAATATACTGATATTAAACAAAAGTATCAAAAGAAATACCGTTATATTCTTGTTGACGAGTTTCAGGATACAAGTTTGATTCAATACAGACTTTTAAAACTTCTGGCTGAAGATGAGAATGCAAATATATGCGTTGTCGGCGATGATGACCAATCCATTTATTCATGGAGAGGCGCTAATTATGAAAATTTACTGATGTTTGAAAAAGATTTTCCATCCCGCGCAGAGATTAAACTTGAACAGAATTACCGTTCTACATCTACCATTCTGGATGCTGCAAACGGTGTAATCTCTAATAACACCGGAAGAAAAAAGAAAAATCTTTGGTCGCCAAAAGAAGGCGGTAAACCTATAGAACTTTTTTTCCCGGAAAATGAAACCGCCGAAGCGGATTTTATTGCAAATCAGATAAGAACATTAATGATAAGCGAAGATTTTAAATACCACGATTTTGGAGTCCTTACAAGAACCAATTCACTTGCCAGAAACATAGAAGAATCATTTTTATCAGAAAATATACCTTACTGTGTATCAGGCGGAACAAGTTTTTTTGCACGAAAAGAAATTAAAGATATAATCTCGTACCTGCGTGTTATTGCAAACCCCGATGATGATGTAAGCCTTTTACGGATTATAAATACTCCGCGAAGAGGTATTGGCAAAACTACAATTGCAGTGTTAAACGAAAATGCAAAAAAACACAGATCAAGCATTTGGAATGCCATTAACCGGTTTAATTACAGCCGTTTACAGGGACAGCAAGGTTTGTTTCAGGATAAAAACGCAGCAACAGACCTGGAAGAATTTACAGCTTTGATCGAAGACTATAGGTCGCTAGTTCTGGAAAGAAAATCCGAAGATGGAAAGAAATGGTCATTATCAAGTTGTGTACAAAAACTTGTAAGTGATATTGACTACTGGAGCTATCTTGTTCTTGAACACGGTAAAGATGAGAAAAAAGCAAGGTGGAAAAACAGCAATATAGAATATTTTATAAGGATGATAAACAATTGGGAAACTGATCCTGACAATCTTGATAATGGTATTTATGCCTGGTTAAACAGAATAAGCCTTATTACAAGAGACGAAGGAGAGGATGATACAAAAGGCAAAGTAAGCCTTATGACTATTCATGCTGCCAAAGGTTTGGAATTTCCTGTTGTTTTTATCGCCGGCGCAGAAGATGGGTTAATACCACACGAAAAAAGTCTTGAAGAAAAAGAAGATGAAGACGGCAATACAGGCAGCGTTGCTGGCAGTGTCGAAGAAGAGCGGCGTTTATTCTATGTTGCAATTACAAGAGCCCGGGAAAAATTATTCATCACAAGCTGCCAGAAACGCCGATATCTGCAAACATCAAAAGAGTGCTCCCCTTCTCCGTTTATTGACGAAATTCCTCAGGATTTAATTAAAATTCACGAGAAAGAAAAAGAAATCGTTGATGAAAATCAGGCAGAAAAATACATGGAAAAAATGAAGGCAATGTTTGGTTAGGATTTACACAGAATTTTAATTAAAGAGTTATACCGCTAAAGGGCGGCGCTTCGTTAAGAACTTTAGCAATTATTTGGTTATTTTCCAGTAAAAGATCCGGGTCGTTTTCTAATATAGAAAAAACATCTGCGCGGGCGCGTTCAAGGATTTCCATGTCGCGTATTGGGTTTGCTATCCCAAGAACAAGATAACCTGATTGCTCAGTACCTGTTATCTGACCGGGACCTCTTAATTTTAAATCTTCTTCTGCAATAATAAAGCCGTCGTTATATTCCAGCATAACTTTTAACCGTGTTTTTCCATCTTCTGTAAGTTCATCAGAAAATAAAAGAAAACAATATGACTGCTCCAATCCGCGCCCAACGCGCCCTCGCAACTGGTGTAATGCAGAAAGTCCAAAACGCTCCGCATGTTCAATTACCATACAGGTTGCATTAGGCACATCAACTCCTACTTCTACTACGCTTGTTGCTGCAAGTATATTTATTTTGCCTTTGCGAAAATCGTCCATTGTTTTCTTTTTTTCATCTTCCGGCAGCTTTGAATGAATAAGCGATGTTTTATAACCTTTAAATATTTCATCTGATAATCTTTGAGCCATTGTTTCAGCGTCTTTTATCTCGTCACCTCCCTCTATAAGCGGATAAACAAAATAAGCCTGCCTTCCCTGTTCCAGTTCCTTTCTAACAAAATCGTATACTTTCTTTTCATTTGACTCTTTTGCCAGATGCGTTTTAACAGGGTTTCTGCCTGGAGGTTTATCCTTTATAACAGAAACATCCATATCTCCAAAAACAGTTAATGCAAGCGTTCGCGGAATAGGAGTTGCGCTCATCATTAAAAGACCGCAATCATCTCCCTTAGACATTATTAAAGAACGCTGTGTTACGCCAAAACGGTGTTGTTCGTCAATAACAACAAGCTTAAGATTTTTATATTCTACATCATTTGAAAAAAGAGCATGCGTCCCAACAACAATATCTATACTTCCCGATTTTAAATTTTTAAGAAGTTCTTTGCGTCCCTGCGTTTTAATATTTCCGGTAAGAAATGCTATATTTACTCCCATAGGTTCAAGAAGAACTGCTGCATTTTCGGCATGTTGCCGCGCAAGCAATTCTGTTGGAGCCATTATTGCCGCCTGTCCCTTTTCGTTCACAGCCCTTAATGCAGCAAGGAAAGAAACAAGTGTCTTTCCGGAGCCGACATCACCCTGTAAAAGACGCGCCATTGGAATATTTGATGTCATATCAATATTAATTTCGTTTACTGCCTCAATTTGACCTTTAGTTAATTTAAAAGGCAGCCTTTCTATAAGCTGCTTTTGAAGCATAAAAAGTTCAGAACTTTTATCGTTATCAGCAGAAAGTATATTTTTCTTTCGTCTTTTTCTTTCAATTACCCTGCCTGCAACCATTACTTCCAGATAAAAAAGTTCTTCATAAATTAATGTTTTTTTTGCTTTATCAATATTACTTAAAGAAGAAGGAAAGTGAATCTCTCTTATTGCTTCTTTTTTGGAAAAAAGATTTTCTCTTTTAATAATGTCTGCCGGAAGCTCATCTTCCAAATTATCACTATACATTTTAACCGCATTTAATTTAAATTTACGCATCATTGTTTGTGTAATTCCGGCAGTTAGCGGGTAAACCGGTATTATTTTTCCAAAATTTGAACCAGATGTTAATTGCTCAATTTCAAATGAGCTGGACTGGAGCTCTCCGTATTTATAAAAAAATCTTCCGTAAACTACATATTGTGAATCTATTTTAATCTGCTTATCCATCCAGGGGCGGTTAAAACACAGTAGAACTCCCTGGGCAGTATCATCTTTAATATAGATTTTTAAAGTTTTCATTTTGCCGTAACCAATCCATTCTTTTGCAAAAACCGTAACGACACTGCAAACTTTACCTGAACGATACTCCTCCAGGTTTATTTTTTTTATACGATCTTCCCAATCCCGCGGAAAATGCATAAGAAGATCAGATGCTGTGCGAATACCAAGTTTAGATAATTTAGTTATTGCGGCAGAACCAATCCCAAAAATGGAATTGACAGGATAATTTAACGAACGCAGAAACATTATAACGGAAAACTGTATAAAAGACCGGCAATTAATTTTATTATAAATCTGCCGGCAAATAAAATAACAGCTAACAGAATCAGGGAAAATAAAATCCCCTTTAGATAACCTCCAATTTTATCGCCAAAGAACAACCTGTTCATTCTATACATAATCGGCTGCGAAATTGAGTCAACAATACTCCAAAAAGGACTGTAAATATTTCTGTTTGTAAGATATGCAATTGCCCGCAGTACAATTACTACAATAAGGAATGTTAATATAAACGAAATTATTCTCCATAAAGACAATATTACTTCTGCAAGAAGAAATCCTATTGTCATTCTTTCAGATACCGAAAGCGTTAAAAGTATATTTTGAATCAGCGAAAGAGATACAATTGCAACAACCACGGAAAAATCAAGAAACCCTACCCTAATATTTAGCTTTTTCCTGAACCAATCCAGGTAAGGATCTGTTATTTTATTTAATATTTCAACAGGTTTTCCGGAAATAAAACCGCCAAACCAGGAGATTATTATTCTAATAAATATTAAAAGAGAATATATACCTGCCGCAGCAGCCAATATTCTAAAAATAAATTGCATCATATCCTCCATACCTCTGCTACACATTTACAATTTTTTAATCCATCCAATATATCTTCGCTGGAATAAATATCCAAACCCGACATTGCACGGATTTTCTTTTCGCTACCGGAAACAGGAATATAAATGTAAATTGTACATGAACCGGAATTATCAGCAAGATAATCACGCAGTTCGTTAAGTTCTTCGTTGTTCTCCGATGCGCCTTCTTTTAATCTTATATGTACTTCGTCAATCTGTACATCAATCTTTTTAACAAGTTCCGGTTCCTGCGGTTTTTCATTAGCTACAGCTTTTTTTGCAGCGCTACGGCTTAGCTGCGGAAAATCAGCAATGCTTGTAACTTTAAAGCTCACCTTTCCTGGTTTAAGCTCGTTTTCCGGATCAATACTTCCTTTTAATGCTATTATTTCGTCCAGATTAAGCAAATGACGGCATTCTGAATAAACTTTTGAAAAAAATACAAGGTCAATCTCTCCTTCAAAATCCTGCAATGTGCCAAACGCCATATCATTACCATTCTTGTCTTTAAAATCACGAAAACTTTTTAGGTATCCTATTGCAGTATAATGCCCTTTTTTTAATTGAGTGATATATGAACTTTTTAGATCAGCCATATAAAGCCAGGTATTTCTGTGAATTTTATTTTTTTCTTCAAGTTCCTTAACTTCTTTTATAACTGTATCTACTTCATGCCTTCCTATAATATTATCAACAAGAAAACTGTATTTATCTTTGTCTTTTTGATAATCAATCTTTCCTTTTAAAATTACAACTGTATCATTTTTTATTAAGTGCTGGCATCTTTCCCAGGGACCTGAAAAAAATGTAACTTCTATCTCGCCGTTATAGTCCGCAAGAACTGCAAACGCCATTTTGCTTCCCTTGTTTGTAATAATCGTTTTAACATTTTTAATAATTCCAACAAGAACGCAGTTTCCTATTCTTAGATTTTCTGTTTGTCCAAGATCCACAGTAACGGCGTTTTGCCAGACTTCTTTGTATTCATCCATTGGATGACCAGAAAAATAAAAACCAATAAGCTGTTTTTCCAGGTTTAACCTGTCTGCTCTGCTAATTGGCGGAAACTCTTCAAATTTAAAATCAGGCATATCTGATTCGCCTGCATCATCAAAGAGTCCGGACTGACCTAAAAGTTTATCTTCCTTCTTTTTTAATGCATACTCTACAACTTTTTCCAGATTACCTTCCAATGTCTCACGGGAAATACTAAAATTATCAAACGCGCCTGTTTTAACGAGTAATTCAATTACTTTTTTTCCAACTGCTTTTATATCTACCTTATCAAGGAAATCTGTAAAACTTTTATACGGGCTATCCTGTCTTCCTTTGACAATTTCCTGTGCAGAGGCTTCACCAAGCCCTTTTATACCTAAAAAACCATATATTATTCGTCCGTCTACTACAGTAAAAAGTTTATCAGATTTATTTACATTCGGCGGATCAACAGATATTCCCATTTTTCTGGCTTCATCAATACACTTGGAAAGCCTGTCTTTATCTGCGCTGTGAATGTCGTTTGTAAGGTTAGCAGCCATAAACTCTGCAGGAAAGTTGGCTTTTAGATATGCAGTGTGATAGGCAATCACAGAATATGCTGCCGCATGGCTTTTATTAAAACCGTAACCGGCAAAAGGAACCAGCATATCATAAATAGCGCTTGCTTTTGTTTGAGAGAACCCTTGCTTTGCAGCTCCTTCCAGGAACGGAACTTTTTCTTTATCAAGAATTTCTTTTTTCTTTTTACCCATAGCGCGGCGTAAAAGATCTGCTTTTCCCATGCTGTAACCGGCTATAATCCTGGCAACTTCCATTACCTGTTCCTGGTAAACGATAACTCCGTATGTTTCTTTTAGTATGCCTTCAAGACTTGGGTCAGGATAAGTAATAGCCTGCTTACCGTTTTTTGAATCGACAAAGCGCGGAATATTCTTCATAGGCCCGGGGCGGTACATTGCATTTAATGCAATTAAATCTTCGATCGTGCCGGGTTTTGTCTGTTTTAAAATATCCTGCATACCATCTGATTCAAACTGAAAAATACCAAAACTGTTCCCGTCTCCCAGCATTTTAAAAGTTTTTTTATCATTTTCCGGCATTTCTTTTACAGAAAAATTTGAATATTTCCCGCTGCGCTCTTTGATTAATTCTTCTGTATTTTTAATAACATCAAGGGTTTTTAAACCCAAAAAATCCATTTTAACAAGACCTGACGGCTCAAGATAATTCATACTGTATTGGGTCGCAACTGCACCCTGTTTACCTGTCTTTGAATCTTCACGTTCCTGATACAGCGGAACCAGTTCTATTAGCGGAGATTTACCAATTACAACACCTGCTGCATGCAGCGATGAATGTCGGTTTAATCCTTCCAGTTTAAACGCAAGTTCAAATAATTCTGTATAACGCGGGTCTTGCTGTAATTCTTTTAAACGCGGCTCGTTTTCTATAGAATTTGCAAGTGTTACATCTTGTTGTTCAGGCATTTGTCTGGGTATTAGTTTTGTAATCATATCTGATTCAGGAATCGAAATTCCCAAAGTTCTAGCTACATCCTTAATAACCTGCTTGGCGCCAAGAGTACCAAAAGTAATAATCTGCCCTACTCTTTCTTTTCCGTATTTTTCAGTTACATAATTAATAACTTCATCTCTGCCGTAATTGGCAAAATCAATATCAAAGTCAGGCATGGAGACACGTTCAGGATTAAGAAATCGTTCAAAAAGAAGACCGTATTTTAGCGGGTCAATATCTGTTATTCGCAGTGCGTATGCTACAATTGAACCTGCTCCGGATCCGCGTCCTGGCCCTACAGGGATTCTGCGTTTTTCTGCATAACTTATAAAATCTGCAACAATAAGAAAGTAGCCTGTAAATCCCATGTTGATTATTGTACTAAGTTCAAATTCTGCGCGTTCTTTTATTTCTTCCATTTTATCCGGGTATCGTTTTTTTAACCCCTCGTTTGTTAGGTGACGCAGATACTCATCGGCATTTTTAAAACCGGCGGGTATTTCAAATTCAGGAAGATACTGCGGTAATTCCTTTACATCAATATTGGGCACATCTGTATTGCATCGTTTTGCAATTTTTACAGTGTTTTCAATTGCTTCCGGATAATCTGCAAAAATGGCGGCCATCTCATCGCCGGTTTTAAAGTAAAACTGATCCCCGTAATATTTTTTTCTTTTTTCTTCGGTACGCGCCTTTGCAGTTCCGATGCATAATAAAATATCATGCGCTACAAAGTCATCCCTGTTAAGATAATGCACATCGTTTGTCGCAACAAGCGGAATACCTGTCTTTTTGGAAACATCAATAACAGCGTTGGTAATATCTTTTTGCGATAAATCGCTTCCCCTTAGAACATCCGAAGGTATTCCGTGATCCTGTATTTCAAGATAAAAACAAGGCTCACCGTTGTCGTCTCCAAAAAGTTTTTTATAGTACAGCGCTTTTTCATTTGCTTCATCAATTTTTCCGCCCTGAATCAGCATTGGTATTTCGCCGGAAATACAGCCTGAAAGTCCGATTAACCCTTCATGATATTTGGATAAAAGCTCGTCATCTATCCTGGGTCTGTGATAAAACCCTTCGGTGTATGCATACGAGCAAAGTTTTACAAGATTAAAATATCCTGTGCGGTTATAGGCAAGAAGAACCATATGGAAATATTTATTTTCGTGTTCTGCGCCTTTCTTTTCAAAACGCGAACCTGGAGAGATATATACTTCGCAGCCGATTATTGGTTTTACTTTGTTGTTGCTTTTTTCACATGCTTTAACAAACTCCATCGCTCCAAACATATTACCGTGATCTGTAAGAGCCAGATGAGTCATCCCCAATTCTTCTGCCCTGGCTGCAAGCGATTCTATTGATACCGAAGCGTCTGCAAGAGAATAATCTGAATGGACATGGAGATGTACAAAGTTAGTCATGTAAATTGAAGTTTACACTTAAATTGCCAAGTTTACAAGGTTCTTATTCCCACCCCTCTGGAAATAAGACAACCTCCACAGGTCCTGAAACAAGTATCTGCCGGCATAAAACTTGTACATCGGCAGGCGTAATTGATCTTATTACATTCGGACGCAAATTAAGCCTGTTAAGGGGCGTATTGTAAAGAACCGATGAATTTGCATAGCTTTGCGCAATATGCAGATTCTGCTGTATTGATCTTTCGTGCTGCATAAGCATCGCTTCTTTTGCTTTATTAAAAATATCTATGTTTATAGGCTTACTTATAAGATCTGTTACAAGTTCACGTACAGCTTTTATTAGTTCATCTGTCCTTGCAGGATTGCAAACAAAGTATACGCTTAATCTGAATTCATCAACCGGAATAGTATTATTTGATGCGCCTGCAGAGATGGAATAAACACCGCCGAGTCTTTCACGAATTTCGTCTGTAAGCATTATATTAAGGTATTCAGATAAAACCGCAGAAACCTGATTTCTTTGTTCATTAAAACTATTTCTGCCTCTTGTAATCCATGCCAGATAAACTATACTTCGATCATCTTTTCCCTTAAAAAATGTTCTTCTTCCTTCTGCCGGACGAACCAGTCCCGGATTAATCCATTGGTTCATTTCTTTTGCTTTTGGAACAGATCCAATGTATTGAGCAGAAAGATCCCGCATTTGTTCATAATCAAGATTTCCGGTAAAAATAAAAGTATAATCTCCCGGATTAATACACTGGCTTAAAAAATCAAATGCCTGATTGACAGAAACTTTATCTATATCTTTTAGTTCGAGCTGCATAAATAAAGGATGATTATTGTTAATAATTCTGTTTAATTCGCGGGAAAAATATCTTCTCGGATCTTCATTTTGAAACGCAAGGGTAGTTCTGTATTGCGCAATCATTGCAGTTATTGCTCTTTCGTCAAGTTTTGGCATTAGAAAGAATAAATGGATCATTTCAAACAGTGTATTTATATCCTGAACTGTGGAAGACCCTTGAAACCCGCGGTAATAGCTGGAGTTCCAGAAAGACATTGAAACCTGTTTTCCGGAAAGTTTGTTTATAAGTTCAGTTCTAGAATAAGGTCCCAGGCCCGATACGTTGACCATTTCAGAAAGCAAGTTAACGGAAACTATTGTCTCCTCTGTTGCGTTGGCTGTCCCTCCCTTTGCCGCTGCGTATAAAACAATCTCATTATTTTTATTGGCTGTTTCCTGCAGAATTATCCTTGCTCCATTTTCCAATATAATGATATTCGCGCCTGTTTCTTCATCCTTTTCCTCAGAGGCAATTTCGCCTCTAACCGGTACCCTGTCCAGTAATTCACCTGTTATAATATTGTCTTTTTTTACCTGAAGTCTAACATTCCTTGTTTCCCTAAAAACAGCTCTAATTCTGTCAGCAGAAGGAAGACTGCTCTTTTCTGCCTCTGGTGCTATTAAAAATAAATTAATATCATCATATGCAAAGTAATTATTAACAGTCCTGGAAATTTCTTTTATTCCAATTCCAGGAAGCAATAGATTTACAGCATTAACTTCCCATTCAATATCAGCAATGTCTTCGCCGAATAAAAAATGGCTTGTTATACTTCTAATAAATGATTTAGATTCCATTCTGTCTTTTTCTGAAAGCAGTTTTTCCATATAAGAAACAAGGTTTATTTTTGCTCTGTCAAGTTCATTTTGTGTAAATCCAAAACGGCGCATTGATTCTTTTTCCAGTAATAATTCTGTCAGCGCTTCTTCTGCGAATCCGGTTTTTGGCTGCGTTCCCATTGTGTAAAAATATGCATTCTGCGACCATCTCCAGGTTCCGCCCCATGAGTCTATTGCAGCAGATTGCGGATCAGATGCTTTTTCTTCAAATCTAAGCGACAACATTGAGTTAATAAGATAATCGACTATTGTTTCACGGTAATATGCAATTGTTCCTCTTTGTGCCGATCTTTTTTGTTTAAAATAAAGAGTATAATTTGTTGCTGTAAGTTCAGGATCTGTTATAATCTCTACATTAAAATTTCCCTTTTTTGGCGGAGGTATTTCCAGGTACGGACGGTTAACGGGCTTCAGCGCTTCAGGCATGTTAAAATGCTGTTCGAGTTCTTTCTGAAGCAGTTTACCGTCAAAGTCGCCGACAAAGACAAGAGCCATATTATCGCTTGTATACCATCTTTCATAAAATGCTCTTAACTGTTCAGGTCTAGAATTTTCTATTATATTTGCAAGCCCGATGGGTTGTCTGTCTGCATAAGCAGAACCTGAAAAAATTGCAGGCATTGTAATTTTTCGCACTCTATCCATCGCGCCGGATCTTGTGCGGATTTCTTCCAATACAACCCGTTTTTCGCTTTCTACATCTTCCGGATTAAAACTAACTGTATAAGTCCAGTCATCCAGAATTGCAAGAGCCCTGTCCGGAATGCGTTTTACACCATTAATATTTTCTACAGGAACATCAAAGTGATAAACTGTTTCATCGTAACTCGTATATGCGTTTGCATCCGGTCCAAACCGCATTCCAAGCGAACGAAGATAATCGATTAATTCCATTTCCGGAAAACGCTCTGTTCCTTTAAATGCAAGATGTTCAACAAAGTGTGCAAAGCCGCGCTGAGTTTCAGTTTCAAGAACAGAACCGGCATTTACAACAAGAGCAACATGCGCCCTATTTTCCGGCATTGAGTTTTCCAATATAAAGTAACGTAGACCGTTAGAAAGAGTGCCGGTTAAAGCGCGGCTTGTAAGCGGGACTTTATCATTTGCCGCTCCAAGACCTGCAAAATCAATTTTTGGAACAGAGACACAAGTAATTATAAATAGAGAAAATATAATTATTAGAAATAGTTTATATCTAAACTTCATTAAGAACTCCTTTTCGCTGTGCCTCTGTGTCAACTTCTTCTTTAATTATTTTTTAATAAACCCTGTTATATCTTGCAGCAGTTATTTCATCAACTTCGTTCATCTGGTAATTCATCATTTCCTTGCGGTGCACTTTCTGCTGTTTTTCTTTTAATTTTTCCATTGCTTTAAGATCTTTTTGCGCTTCTAAATATAATGCGCGTTTTTCTTCCACTACCAGTTCTGCCTGTGCGGCTTTTTCGGCAAGTTTCTCCGCTTCCTGTTCAAGCCTTAAAATATAAATCTCCCATGCCGCTGTTTCCTGCGGTTCCAGAAATCTTTGCGATGCAGCATTATGCTTTTTAACCGCGGTTAGTTTAATTTCGTTTTCAATTTTATTAAGAGCGCTTATCGCCTGCCCAAGGGCAAGTTTACATTCCTCTTCCTTGAACTTTCTTATCTGAAGAATTTTTTCAAGGTTAAACTTGAATCTTTTCATGCAGAACTATCGCTAAATACTGTCATACCCGGAATTGTTGAAAAAAGCGATGCTACACTGTTAAACGCTTTTGCCGTATCTTCTGCGGAAGACTGCCTTGCTGCTTCCATCGGCGCTTTTTCTTTTTTTGCAGCCCTCCCGGCAGAGACAAGTTTTTCATTGGTATCTTCCATTTCTTCTGCAGGTATATTAATGCCGGTTATCGCAGCCATCCCCTCCAGAGTTTCTTCCAGTGTTGACGGTTCATCTATATCCTGCATAAGAAATTCTTCTATTGGAACATGTTTTGTAATTGCCTCGTCAATTTCCGGATTTGACCCATGATGATACGCTCCAACATTAATCAAGTCTTCTGCTTTTGCATAAGCTGCCATATTTCTGCGGATAACCGCAGCGGCTTTTTTACTTTTTTCGCCGGATACATTCGGCGCAAGACGCGATATACTCTGCAATACATCAATCGCCGGGTAGTGATAACTTTGAGCAAGATCACGGGAAAGCCAAATATGACCATCAAGTATACCGCGCACAGTATCTGCAACCGGCTCATCCGGATCATCACCGTCTACAAGAATTGTATAAAAACCTGTGATACTACCCTTATCGGAAGTGCCTGATCTTTCAAGTAATTTTGGCATTGCATCGAACATGCTGGGCGGATACCCTCTTTGCGCGGGAGGTTCACCTGATGCAAGTCCAATCTCTCTCATCGCGCGGGCGAAGCGGGTAACAGAATCAAAAAGCAGCATTACATCATTTCCCTGATCGCGGAAATATTCTGCCACAGCAGTAGCAACGTAAGCGCCTCTTAACCGCGCAAGCGGCGGTGAATTTGACGGTGTTACAATCAATACACTGCGCTTTAACCCTTCCGGGCCAAGATCGTTTTCTATAAAATCATTTACTTCGCGCCCGCGTTCCCCTATAAGCGCAACAACATTAACATCGGCGGTTGTATTCCTTGCAATCATGCCAAGAAGCGTTGATTTTCCAACACCTGAACCAGAAAATATTCCAAGGCGCTGTCCTTTACCAACTGCAAGAAGACCGTCGATAGCTCGCACTCCTGTTGTAATTCGCTGTGTTACTCTTCTTCTTTTTAACGGATCCGGAGCGCTTGTTAATGCCGGATACGAACAACTGGAAGAAATATCACCTTTGTCATCGATTGGATTTCCAAGAGCGTCAAGAACGCGGCCCAATAATTTATTTGATACCGGCACTTCCAACCGCGAGCCGAGTGCAACTACCCTGTCGCCAACTTCAATTCCGTCTGTTTCTTCATAAGCCATTAACTGCACAGTTTCATTTTTTAACCCTACAACTTCGGCTCTGATATTTCCTTTTCCTTTTGGAGCTATAATTCTGCATATCTCTCCGATAATTGCCTGAGGTCCGTGGCTTTCTATTAATAATCTTTCAACTTTTGTTACTTTACCAACACATTTAATTGGATCTGTTTGTTCTGCAGAGTTTAAATATTTTTCAAAAATAGAAGTTTCTATTACTGTTTGCATGCAGTTTCCCCCCTCCTGCATCCGCCATTATTCCGGCGAAAATATTTTATTTTGAGTCTGAATCATCCTTTCTTCTGACCAGGTGCTCCATCTTTCCGGTGATTTTTTTGTCTACTTCGCGTTTGCCTTTAGTCGCCATTGTCGCAAGAGCAGCAAGCGCTGCAGAAGCAGTCAATGCTGCGCTTGCACCCGATGAAAGTTCAGAATCGCCAAAGATTGAATCAGAATCAGATCCTGATTCTGATTCTGTTTCAGCTTCATCACCTTTATCAAGAGCATCCATTAACAACGAAGAAGCAGCCAGCTCTGCGTTCAGGTTTGCTGTTCTTACTACAGGCACAGGCGTACTCTTCATAACCTTTGATCCAATTGGAGAAATCTCCAGTATCCTGTTTTCTAGTTCTGCAAGCTGGCTTGCAATACGCGCATCTATTTCGCCAAAGTCTGTTTCAATTATACATCCGCCTGAATCAACAGAACTATCTTCCACGATATTGATGGATTTTACACCTTCCATACAACTAATAAAATTCTGTTTATTTTCTGTAGCAAGTTTTAAATCTGAAAGATTAACTTTAATTGTAATATTTCCTTTTGCTTTAACCTTACGAAGAGCTTCAACCACATTGGAAACAATTATATTTCGTTGATTTTCAGAAATAACTTTTATAACCTTACGCGAAATTAAGAGAACAAGATTTACAATTTCTTTTTCTGTTTCGCTTAAAATATCGGCTCTCTTGTCCTGAGCTCGCTCTAGAACGACCTGGGTTCTTTGAATAAGACGATCAACTTCCGCTTTTCCTTCGGCGTATCCGTCTTCACGTCCTTCTACCCTGCCCTGTTCTCTTGCTTCTTTTTTTTCAAGTTCCAACGACTGCCTTACATCTGCTTCTAGTTCATTTGCCCTGAACTTTGCATCAGACAGGATCTTCTCCGCTTCTTCCTGCGCCTGTTGCTTAATAACCTGACCTTCGTCAGTCTGTCTTTTAACTTCTGTAAAAGCTGCTCTCTGAGCGTCCGCAATAATATTATCAGCTTCAGATCTTGCGCTTGAAAACATTCTTTCTTTTTCTTCTTCCCACTGAGATTTAAACAATTCAGCTTCCCGCCGCAGATCGTCTGCAGTTGGACCTGTGTATTCTTCAACGCTGCTTAAATCTTCTTCAATCTCCTCTATGGGAGCATAATGAGCAAGCTCTGAATATGATGTGGGAGAATCAATAACTATCTTTTCCTGAATTGTTATCAATTCATTCGGTCTAAAAACAGCTTTTAACATAAGTTACCCTCTAAATTAATAGATACTAAACATCCGCGGATTTACGCTGATTAACGCTGATTTTGATTTTCTTCTGTGAAAATCTGCGATAATCAAGCGGGGAACCTTCACCTGTAAAACCTACGGTTCTACAGGTTCGGTTGAATATCCCGCGGACTTTTTATTCTTGAGCTATACAACCAATTCGTCTTCACCTGCGCGTGCAACAACGATTTCACCAGTATCTTCAAGGTGCCTGATAATAGAAACTATCTTTTGCTGCGCTTCTTCTACGTCCTTTAAGCGTACAGGACCCATATACTCCATGTCTTCCTTGAGCATGCTTGCGGCGCGCTTGGACATATTCTTGAAGATCTTGTCCTGAACTTCCGAGTCAACAGATTTAAGCGCTTTTGCAAGTTCCTGCGAA
>WQXC01000014.1 GCA_009785045.1 Treponema sp.
ACCGTCGAGTAAATTGCGATTTAGCGGTGGTTTGCTTAAGATAAGGCTTAAATAAATTAAAGGCGGAAAAAATGAAGGATAAGTTCATTATTGAGGTTTTGACAGGTATGGCTGGTATATTGACACCTGTTCAAATGGAGGAATTGCAAAAGGCGCTAACTCATAGTCTTTGCAATATAGAAATAAGCATGCGAGACACATCAAACTTACAGAATAATGTCTGGAATTGTGATTTGCTTAAGGTTTTTATTGCTGCAAAAAGGATAGAAGGATGTTCAGAAAAATCGTTGAAATACTATGAGTCTGCGATTCGTCACTTGATCAATTCTGTGGATAAACAGGTAAGAGAAATCGCTACGGACGACCTTCGCTGTTATCTTGCAGATTATCAGAAAAGCCGTAAGTCCGGCAAAGTTACCATAGATAATATGCGGCGGATTTTTTCCAGTTTTTTTGGCTGGCTGGAAGATGAGGATTATATACTAAAAAGTCCTGTACGGCGGATTCACAAAATAAAGACCGAGAAGACAATTAAAGAAACATTTTCTGACGAGGGGATAGAGCTGCTGCGGGACACATGCGAAGAGATTCGTGATTTAGCAATGATAGATTTATTGACATCGACAGGAATGCGCGTTGGAGAACTTGTGCGGCTGAATCGCGATGATATTAATTTCCACGAACGTGAGTGCGTTGTGTTTGGCAAAGGCGGCAACGAGAGGATAGTGTATTTTGATGCGCGGACAAAAATCCACCTTTTGGATTATTTAAAAACACGTGCAGATACAAACCCTGCGTTGTTTGTTTCTTTGACCATGCCTTATGCGCGGCTTATGATTGGCGGTATAGAAGCGCGGCTTAGGGAGATTGGCAAACTTGCAGACTTAAACAAAGTTCACCCGCACAAGTTCAGGCGGACACTGGCAACACGCGCAATTGACAAAGGCATGCCGATAGAGCAGGTGCAGCGACTGCTGGGCCATGTAAAGATTGATACAACAATGCATTATGCAATGGTTAACCAGGCAAATGTAAAAAACTCGCACAGGAAATTTATTGGATAATAAAAAAACCCGATGCTGACAATTGCCGGCACCGGGTTAGTTACGCGATTATCGCGTCAGGTTAAAATTAGTATCTGATAAATACCATGAGGCTGGTAAAGTTAAACAGACCGTTTGCGGTGCCTGCGGTTTTATCTGTATCAAATACGCTTACATTATTACTGTTATTGTTTGCAGAAATAATGCTTGACATGTCGATGGTGAGGTTGTCTGTAGCATTGATTGCAAAGCCAAGAGAGAATCTGTTTCTAAAACCGCCAAATGCAGTTACAACACTTTCGCTATCGCTGTTTGCAACTTTTGCATTGTCAGAATAACTTGCTGATTTTGTGGTTGTGCGGGTAGCTGCCTGTGCTTCGACTCTTAAGCCGGAGTTAAGGAAGATCTTTGGACTAAGCTGCCATTGGGCTGCAAGACGAAGGTCTGGGTTAAATCCGATAGAAGAAACAGATGATTCTGTTCCATTCTTATGCAGTGCACCATTGGATGAAAAACCAGATCCATCGGTATTAATAGTCATTGCTGTGCTGCTTGAGCTGCCGATAGGTATATTCAGATTAAGTTTTGCTCTAAGTCTGAGTCCTTCACCATTCCACTGTGTGGCGATAGAAGGCGTAATTGTATGAGCAGCTGCACTTCTTTCAGTCATGTCACTGGCAGTTCCTTTAAAACTTGCAACTTCAATGTTACCAGCGGATTTAGTATAATTATACTCATTGTTGTATGAAGTGATATCAAGAGCATAGTCTAAATCTGCCGCAGTTCTCCAGCTATTCTTGTTGGCAATAGTATATCCGCCCAATCCTGCGCCAAATTTTGTTAAATTTCGATTGTTTGATCTTGATACTGTTTCATTATCTGATTTCCATGTTCCGCCATCATTATAATATTCATTATATTTTCTATAATCTTTGAAAAAACCAAGTTCAAATGTAGCCCAAGGCCTGATTCCATTGTCGGTAAGGTTTTTTGTCATTGACCATGCAATCTGGGGTGAATTCCAACCCAAAGCTTCTTCGCTGGATTTAATAAAGTCACCGCTGTATACATAATCGCTGTCTTTATACGACTGATATGTTGTTGTATATGTAAGACGAATACCCATATCACCAAAACCTACAAGAACTGCAAGCTGATTATATGGATTACCTGCGCTTAAGTTATAAGCATTAACGGTTTTTACACCAGATTTATTTGCTTCACTGAGCCAAATACCATTTCCTTCGGTATAAGTAATACCTTGTTTACCATTCCATAAAGAGCCGTTCCAGAATGCTGCGATATAAATGGGGCTTCCGCCGTCTTCACTATCACCTATTCTGGTTGCGTATCCAAGCGCTGCTCTTCCTGTGCCTACAACGCTGTCGGGTGCAGCAAATGAAGCCATGCTAAAGAAATTATTAAACCTTACGCCTGCAAAAGCATCCGGTCTTATAAAATCATCTGCTGCGGTTCTTAATCTGCCAGCTGTAGCCTGGCTCTGCGGTGACGAAAAGCTTGTTGCAGTAGAGCCATTATCAGCAAATGCAGCAGGCAACCCTTGTGCAAAAACAGCAGTTGTAATTATCGCCAACATGAGAGCAAATCCAATTAACTTTTTCATAAAAATTCTCCTTGTTCTTTTTGGAAAGGTACAACCTACGGCTGCAAAACCCTTTCCTTTTACAGATTTGCTTTTATTATCCAAACAGAAAAAGACATGAAAAGTACGTTAACTAATTTCTAATTTTGTTGAATAGATTTTTAATTGATTTAACAGTTATCTAACAGAATTCCGGCACTGGATACCAGCCTTGACCAAAACAGGCACAGCGTATTACCATGAATTGCCCTGCGTCAGGAACCGTGCGAGCAAGTACCGCCTAACCCCGCCAGATCCGGAAGGAAGCAACGGTAAGCGGGCGCCTGCTGCGCCGCGGCCCTCCTGGCGCAGTGCACTTTCTTTTTTCTGCATTTTTCCATATAATGTCCACATGGCTGTTTCAGGATACGAAGTAACCGCTTCCAAATATCGACCCAAAACATTTGACGAATTGGCAGGGCAGGAGTTTGTTGTCTCCACCCTTAGAAATTCGCTAATAAACGGGCATATTGCTCATGCTTATCTTTTTTCCGGACCAAGAGGGTGCGGTAAAACCAGCGCTGCTCGTATTTTGGCGCGTTCCTTAAATTGCGAAAAAGGACCGGAAGCAGGACCCTGCGATGGCAAGGAAACCGATGTCTGCGATAATTGCCGCTCAATTAGCCGCGGCGCCAGCATGGACGTTATCGAAATTGACGGCGCTTCCAACAACAAAGTAGACGAAGCGCGCCAAATAATTGACGAAGTGCTTTTTCCGCCGCAATCAGGCAAGTACAAGGTTTATATTATCGACGAAGTGCATATGCTTACCAATCAGGCTTTTAATGCGCTTCTAAAAACTATCGAAGAGCCGCCGCCTTATATCGTTTTTATTTTTGCGACTACAGAACTGCATAAAGTTCCGGCGACTATTAAAAGCCGCTGTCAGCAGTTTAACTTCAGACTTATACCTATCGAAACTATTCAAGAAATACTAAAAAAAATCTGCGCAGAAAAGGGAATTAATGCCGAAGATGATGCGCTTTTCTGGATTGCAAGAGAATCCACAGGCAGTATGCGCGATGCTTTTACTCTCTTTGATCAAATTGCCTCTTTTTCTTCCGGCAGTATTCGCAGCGAACTAATCCGCGAAAAACTTGGTATAACAGGTCTTGATAAACTTAACGCTCTTGCAGAAGCCTGCGCAGCTAATGATTCGCCTGCCGCTTTCGCGCTTACAGACGAAATTCTTTCTAGCGGTATTGCTCTTGAACAATTTGTTATTGATCTGACAGGATTCTACCGCAGCCTATTATTGCTTAAAAACGGCGTAACAAGGGAATCTCTTTTGGGATATCGTGCTGCGCTTTTTTCTGTCAAAGCGCTTGAAACATACGACTCAATCCGGCTGGAGCAGGCGCTGGATATTTTACTTGACTGTTACAGAAACATTCGCTATTCAGTTTCTCCGCGCTTTGAACTTGAGACTGCTGTTTCCAAATTGACATGGCTAAATAAGTGGGTTTCTCCTTCGGAATTAAAGCAAGCTATTGACAGTGCGCGAAGTGTTCTTGGCGCTGCCGGCAGCACTGCTGGCGGCAATGTTGCCAGTGTTCAGCAAAAGCAGGCAGAGCCTGTTTCGCGTAACGAAGCGGCTGTTATGCCGGCTGCAGGCGCCGCAACGGCTGCCAATAATGCCGCTGCCAATAACAGCGCCGCAGGCAGTGCGCCTGCAAGACCTCAATCTTCACCTGACGGACGTTCGCTTTCCGATGAGTTTCACAAAATGCTTGCGTCCAGGGGAACCGCTGCCGCAGCAGATGATGATGCTCCAATGTGGGACAGCGCTGTGCGAAAGCCGGAAAATGAAAATCCGCCGCAGGTTGATAATGTTCTTTCCATGATACCGGGGACGGTTGTTAATTAAATTCAAAGTTAATATACGGAGTGTTTTATGAACATTAATCCTTTTGATATATTAAAGAATGCCCAGAAAATTCAAGAGCAGATGAGCGGTTTTCAGGAAAAACTTGGCGACATGACTGCGACCGGAGCTGCAGGCGGCGGTCTTGTGGAAATTGATGTTAACGGAAAGCTGGAAGTGCTTGCTGTACGTATTGCACAGCCTGCGATGGATGACGTTGAAATGCTGCAGGATTTAATTATGGCGGCTTTTACCGACGGCATGACAAAAGTTAAAGAAGCAATCAGCAGCGAAATGGGTGCCCAATTAGGCATGCCAAATGGCATGAACATTCCGGGGTTTATGTGACAGATAACGCTCTAGACAGGCTGGTAACTTTATTTTCTAAACTTCCGGGGATAGGAAAAAAAAGCGCAGCCCGAATTGCGTATCATATTCTGGACAGCAATCCCGCTCTTGCTGCGTCTCTTGCAAAAGAACTTTCAGGGCTTCATCAGGCGATACGCCGCTGCGGAGTCTGCGGCGGTTTTACCGAAGCGGATCCATGCTTTGTTTGTTCCAACCCTGCACGTGATAAATCGATAATTTGTGTTGTTGAATCGGCTCAGGATATGCGCATAATCGAAGAAGGCCGCGAGTTTTCCGGAGTGTATCATGTTCTTGGCGGATTGATAGCTCCGCTGGAAGGAGTAAGCCCTGCGGATCTTTCCATAAGCAAATTAATAAATAGGCTTGGCAGTGTAAATGAAATTATCCTTGCGTTAAATCCTACGGTAGAAGGAGATACAACTGCTCTGTTTTTACAGAAAACATTAAAAGATTATCCTGTAGAAATTTCCCGCCTTGCTTCCGGAATGCCTGTCGGCGGAAATATCGGGTATACAGATAAGCTCACTCTTTCGCGCAGTTTCCGCGGCAGGGTGAAGGTTTAACGCATACGCGTGTTTTATTTGGCGCCCCAGTAATTGCCGGTTTCTACGCTTACTCGTAACGGTATTAAAAGGTTTGCTGCCTGTTCCATTTCTGCTTTAACTATTTTTACAGCTTCGGCTGCGTTTTCTTTTGGGCATTCAAGAATCAATTCGTCATGAACCTGCAATAAAAGCCGTGCAGGGCTGTTTTCTTTTTTTAACCTTTTATCAAGTTTTAACATGGCTGTTTTTACAATGTCGGCAGCCGACCCTTGAATCGGAGTGTTTACAGCTACGCGCTCTGCTGCAGATTTTTCTGTTTTGTTACCTGAATTAATTGTAGGAACATAACGGCGGCGCCCAAAGATAGTTGTAACATATCCGGTTTGTTCAGTTTTTCTGATCGTATCCTGTATAAACTGACTGACGCCGGAATAAGTGCTAAAGTATGCATTAATAAAATTTTGCGCGTCTGTACGGCTGATATTTAATTCATTTGCAAGTCGGAATGCGCTCATGCCGTAAATTACTCCAAAATTAATTGTCTTTGCCATTCGCCTTTGTTCGCCGTTAACTTCGCTTTCTTTTATACCAAAAATCAGCGAAGCTGTGCGTGCATGAACATCCTGAAAACCAGACCCTTCTGTTCCTGTATTTTCCTTAAATGCCGATATCAGGTTTTTATCGCCGGAAAGATGTGCAAGTACAACAAGTTCAATCTGACTGTAGTCGGCGGAAATTAAAAGGTGTCCGGGTTTTGATATAAACGCTTCACGGATACGGCGGCCTTCTTCGGCGCGCACTGGTATGTTCTGAAGGTTCGGTTCGCGGCTGGAAAGGCGGCCTGTTGCGGTTCCTGTCTGTACAAAGTTTGTGTGCAGGCGGCTTTCGCTGTCAGCCATGTCGGCTAACGTATCAACATATGTCGATTTTAATTTTGCAAGTGTGCGATGGCGCAGTATTAACGCCGGGACAGGATCTTCGCGCGCAAGTTCTTCCAGAGCAGCCGCATCGGTAGAGTAGCCTGTCTTTGTTTTTTTGCCTGGTTTTAATTTGCGCTCGACAAAAAGCACTTCCTGAAGCTGCTTTGTGGAAGACAGGTTAAATTCATGACCGACTGTTTTCCAGGTTTCATTCTGTATTTGCTCAAGTTCTATAGTCAGTTCTTTGCCGTAATCTGTGAGCGCTTTTGGCTCAATCTTTATTCCTTCGCCTTCCATTTCGGCAAGAATCGGCAGCAGGGGCATTTCCAGATTTTCAAATAAATCGACAGCTTTTATTTTTTTTAACATGGGCTCAAAATATTGTTTTAATCTTAAGCAGAAGTCTGCATCTTCTCCGGAATATCGTGTTGCAAGTTCCAAAGATACGCTGTCAAAGGCCGCTCCTTTGGACACAATGTCTATGTATCGTATTGTAGTGTAATCAAAAGTGTAGGAGACAAGCGAATCCAGTGAATAATTATTGCGTTCCGGATCTGCTAGCCATGCCGCTGCCATGGTGTCCCATATTTTGCAATTCCACCGGCTGATTCCCCAGCCGCGGCTTACCTTGTAATCAAACTTTGCATTATGCGCCGCAACTGTCATTTCGTTATCTGCAAATAAAGGTGAAAGCAGGGCGCGTACTTTTTCCGGATCAACAAACTGCGAACCTTCGCTGCCGTCAATCACGCCATGAGGCGCGACCGGCACATAAAACGCTTCTTTTGCTTTTACCGCAAGCGATATTCCTATTGGGTGCGAATTCCACGCATCAAGCGAGTCTGTTTCAAAATCCAAAGCGATAAGTTTTTGTTTTTTTGCCTGTTCAAGAATGGAATTAAGCTCATTTAAATCAAGAACTGTTTTGTAAACTCCATCGCCCAACAATGATGGATCTACAGGAGGGAATATATTTGTTTCAAATTGATTTGTTTCCAGGTCTTGTCCGGCGGCATCTTCAATAGAACGCTCTGCAGTAGTTTGCGCATGCAATAAGCCGACGCTTCCGGGAGTTACAGCGCTGCTCTTTACTTTTGGATCAAGCTGCTTCGCGCTTTGACGGATACCTTCGCGCATTAGTACTTCTGCTCCTGCCGGGCGGTTAAGATTTTCCAGCGACATATCATCGATATTCGTTACGGATAATTCCACATCGTTTCTTAACCGGATAAGCGATTGGGAAAAATATGCGCTTTCTTTTCCTTCAGATATTTTTCTTCCTGTAGAACCTTCTATTGCCGCGATATTTTTGTAAATTTCATCAAGCGAACCGTAACGCGCCATCAATTTAACGGCTGTAATTTCACCTATTCCCTTGACGCCGGGAATATTGTCAGAACTGTCACCGGTAAGTGAAAGAAGATCCAGTATTCCTGCTGGCTCTACTTTCCATTCTTCCTTTACTTCATCAGGACCGATTAACTCCCATGTTGGACCGCTGCCAATGACCGGGTCTCCGCCTTCTTTTCTGTTAATTTTTGCAGTGCGAAGCGCATATGTTCCGCCGCCAACGAGCTGCAATAAATCTTTGTCCGAAGAAAGAATATAACACTGCCTGTTTTCGCTGCGGCATTTTGCCGCCAGTGTAGCGATTATATCATCAGCTTCAAAACCTTCGGCTTTAATGCATTGTATTCCCAAAGCGGTTAAAAATTCTTCAACTAACGGAACTTGTTCATGTAAATCATCCGGCGTTTTTTGTCTGTTTGCTTTGTATTCTTTATACATTTTGTGCCGGAAGGTTGGAGTTTTTGAATCAAAAATAGCGGCAAGGCGCAGAGGTTTTTCCAGTTTTTCTTTTCTTTGTCCATCACTGTCAGCCGCAGGAGCGCCATCGTCAAGCAGCGTAACAATTGCGCGGGCAAATCCAAATAATGCAGAAATATTTTTTCCCGCGCTGTTACGTAAAGGACGGGTTAAAAATGCGAAGTAAGAACGGTAAATAAGACCGTATGCATCTATCAGGTAAAGCGGATAATCGGTACTTTTCATTGTCTAATTGTAGCATTACTATTTGAACCTTGCAACGACAGCTTATATATGTAATAATTAAATTATGAGTGACAATTCAGGTGACGACAAGAAAGATAAGCCCATGTTTCCGTTCGGCGGAGGCAAAATGCCCGATTTTAAAGGGTTTGGGGGCTGGAAGTTTCTCCTTATTTATGTCGCTATCCTGATTGTTGGGATGAGCCTTTTTAATTATGTATTTCTTAACAGGATGAATCCTGCAATAGATTTTTCTGAATTTAAAGCGCGCATATCTTCCGGCGAAATTAAACGTGTAGAATTAACCGACTCATATTTTACCGGTTTTACAAATCCCGGCAGAAGAGAATCTGCAAGGACGCCTGTTGCGCGCGCCTACAGCGGCGGTCAGCAGGACAGGGTTTACCGGACTGTTTCAATTTATGATCCGGAATTTATTAAATTGCTGGACGAAAAAAATGTTTCCTACGGAGCGGTTTCGCGGGAAGGAAATGCGGTATTAAACTTTATTTTTAGCTGGGTATTACCCATCGCTTTTTTTATTTTTATCTGGCGGTTTGTTTTTAAACGAATCGGCAATATGGGCGGCAATGTTCTTTCTATCGGGCAGAACCGGGCGGTCATTGTCGCAGAGGGTGATATTATTACGCGCTTTAGCGATGTTGCCGGTGTTGATGAAGCCAAGGAAGAACTGGTTGAAGTAGTCGATTTTTTAAAGAGTCCGCAAAAATATAAAGAAATTGGCGGCAAAATACCAAAAGGTGTGCTGCTGGTTGGACCGCCGGGAACCGGTAAAACGCTTCTTGCGCGCGCAGTTGCAGGCGAAGCCGGAGTTTCTTTCTTCCGTATGAGCGGAGCCGACTTTGTAGAAATGTTTGTCGGTGTCGGCGCCGCCCGCGTGCGTGATCTTTTTAAACAGGCAAGAGCTAAAGCGCCGTGTATAATTTTTATCGATGAGCTTGATGCAATCGGCAAAAGCAGAATTAATAATATTGCAGGCGGCAACGACGAACGCGAGCAAACGCTTAATCAGCTTCTTGTAGAAATGGACGGCTTTGACGGCACAAGCGGTCTTATCATTTTGGCTGCCACAAACCGCCCCGATGTTTTAGATCCTGCGCTCCTTCGCCCCGGCAGATTTGACCGGCAGGTGCTGGTGGACAGACCTGATCTTAAAGGCAGAGAGGCAATTTTAAGAATTCATTCCAAACCTGTAAGACTTGATCCAACCGTAGACCTGGAATCTGTTGCGCGTGTAACATCCGGTTTTTCCGGGGCAGATCTTGCAAACATTGTAAACGAAGCGGCGCTTCTGGCTGTCAGAGCTGGCAGAAAAATGGTAGCTCAGCGCGATTTTGATGAAGCAATCGAAAAAACAATTGCAGGTTTGCAGAAAAAAACCCGCGTACTCAAGGAAAAAGAAAGAAAACTTACCGCATATCACGAAGCGGGACACGCAATTGTTGCCGCCTCTACACCTAACGCAGACCCTGTTCAGAAAATCTCGATTATTCCGCGCGGTTTTGCGCTTGGGTATACGCTGCAGCTTCCGTTGGAAGACCGCTATACAGTCACGCAATCTGATCTTTTGGGGCGGATAGATATCCTTCTGGGCGGGCGAATAGCCGAAGAAATGATCTCCGGAGAATATTCCACAGGCGCTGCGAATGATTTAACCAAGGCCACCGACATTGCCCGGAAAATGATTACCGATTACGGTATGAGCGGCAGATTTAAAAACGTTGCGCTTACATCGCGGGGTATGAGCATGACCGGGCAGGAGCAGCGTGAGCCGTCATTCCAGCGAGAGTATGCAGAAAGCACACAGCAGTATATTGACGAAGAAATTGCGCGTGTAATAGAAACCGAATATGCCAAAGCGAAGAAAATCCTGGATGAAAAACGCGATATTTTAGACAGCGTGTCCGCAGCACTTCTGGAAAAAGAAACACTGGACGAAAAAGAATTTAAAGCTCTGATGGGGGAAGGTATCTCGATAGAAATTTAAAATTATTTCTTTTTATCCGCTGTAAGATACTGCTGCGTTAATTCGTTTACCATTTTTTGAAGAGAATCATTAAAATCCTTTACATAGACCATGACTTCGTTATTCGACGAGCCTTCCGGAAGGAAAAACTGATACGGCTCCACGCTAAGCGCAACAGAAAGTTTTGCCAGTGTTTTTGCCGAGACTCCTTTTTTGCAGTTTTCTATATCATTAATAAAGTTATGTGTAAGTCCTGTGTTAAGTGCAAGATTTAACTGTGAAATATCCTGCATTGAACGCAGGCGTTTTATGTTAATGCTGATTAATCTGTGAATGTATTTTTCGTCAATTTCGTTTTTCTTTCCCATTACTATATTTTTCAATTTTTAAAAGTTATTTGCAAATAACTGCTGGTGTAAATATTACCGCTGTGAGATTATATTAAGATTAAGTATTTTTTTAGTTTGTTGCCGGCATTAAACCGTTTAAAATTAATATTTCCGGACGGTATTCAAAGTGCATTGTGTCGAACATTGGCCACTTGCCGCCCCAGACAAAACCGTTTGCTTCGAATATGCGGATTACAGATGCCGGAGGATGATACCTTTCGTTATACGAAACATTGTACCAGTCGTTTCTGTATTGGGATGTCCAAAGCCAGTATGTCTGCCTATTGCCTAAATTCCGCGGAAGGATATCCAAAGCCAGTCCGTAAGAATGATACGAACGGTTTTGCGTTTCGGCAATGTTTCTCCAGCCGTAGCTTTCCAGTGTTCCAATGCCGTTTATCCATGTTTGAACCTGAGGTTCAGTTTTTCCTGCAGCCAGGATAGCTGCTTCTACAACCGCAACTTTTCCCTGAATCGATTGATGCACTCTCGCAAATTTTCCAAGGAAGGTAATTCTTGCAAGTCTTCTTTCTGCCTCAGCGCGGTTTGGCGACTGCCAGAGCTCATCCAGAAAAAAGGAAGATCGCCGCAGCGGGCCTTGAGTTCTGTTTCCCGCCCAATTGTTATATCTTGCAGCTTCTTCCGGGGTTGGTTCTTTCCATGGAGGTAATTCGGAAGGATAACTGTAAAAAGAATGAGATCTGAAATTTGCCGCATTTTCCAGCATGTTTTCCGGCAGTATTCTGCCTCCTGAAAAATAGTACCATCTGTTTTTCATAAACAGCGCCCAATCATCGTTGCGAAATTCAACTTTTTCGATATTGTCGGGGTATGCTGCCATTAATGATCTTATTACAAGTTCTGCCCTTGTTGGTTCAGGAACGGATGGCTGGGCAGATGCGGTATTCGGCGTTCCAGGAGCCTGAGCGATTTGTTTGCTTCCAAAGGCAAAAACACAACCTGCAGAGAAAAATATTATAATTACAGCCAATGAAAATATTCTATTCATTTATTATCCATCTATTAATTACCTGATGATTATAATATAATTTTGATATATGGGGAACATACTGAGACATGGTGTAGAAATGTACAAACAGACCATGAATCCAAAAAATGACTCTCCGGGTTTTTACAAAGAAGCCCAAAAACCAAAACGTCAGATAGAAACGCCTGTAAAAAAACCGCCTGAACAAGGCGGCGTAGAAACTGCGCGTCAAATTCTTTATGCTGCCAAGGGACCGGAAAAAGGCGAAGAGCTGCTTAACAGGGCTGTCCCTGAGTCAAAGGAAAATCTTTTTGGTTTTCTGGAGGATTTTTCCCCCGAACAGCTCGTAATAATTTTTAAAGATGAAAGCGCACAAACAACAGCTCTTATACTAAGCAGAATTCCGTCAAAAGTTTCCGCTGCAACTTTAAGTAAACTGCCGCCGGAACGGAAGACCGATGTTCTTAGGCGTATGGCATACCAAAATGATGTCGCACCTGAAGTGCTTGAACAGGTTACGGCAGCATTAAAGGAAAAAGTCAGGCACATTGCAGGCGGCATAAAAGATATCAAAATTGATGGTATGCAGGCTTTAACTGCAATTTTAAAACATGGAGATTATTCTTTTGGCGATCAGTTAATTAATATGATAGAAGAAGATGATCCGGAAATTGGACAGCACCTTAAAGAAAAATTATACACGCTTGATGACGTGGTTGATTCTATAGATCGCCCGATTCAGGAAAAGTTAAAAACAATGACAGAGAAAGAAATTGCTATTTTATTAAAGGGGCGAAAAAACGATTTCTGCGAAAAAATCCTGTCTTGTGTTTCTGCCGGACGAAGAATGTTAATACGGGAAGAAATGGATATTATCGGCGCTGTGCCGAAACGTGATTGTGATGAAGCGGCAAAAGATTTTCTTGCATGGTTTAGATCTGCGCGGGAGAACGGAGAAATTATTCTTAATAGTGATGAGGATGTGTTTGTATGAATAAAACCAGTTTGAAAAAAGGGCAAGTGTTGGACAGCGGCTTTATTATTCTTGATGTTGTTAATCTGGAAGAATTAAAATCTGAAGGTATATGGGCTAAACATGAAAAAACAGGCGCAGAAGTTTTTCATGTGTTAAACGATGATACAGAAAATCTTTTTTCGTTTGCGTTTGCCACATTTCCGGATGATAATACAGGCGCTGCACACATTCTTGAACATTCTGTTCTTTGCGGGTCAGAGCGTTATCCGCTAAAAGATGCGTTCATTGTTCTTGCGCAGGGAAGTTTGCAGACATTTCTTAACGCAATAACTTTTCCGGATAAAACTGTATACCCTGCAAGCTCAACAAACGAGCATGATTACTTTAATTTGATGTCGGTTTACGGCAATGCGGTTTTCCGCCCGCTGCTTCCTGAGTGGACATTCATGCAGGAAGGACACAGGCTGGAGTATCAGGAAGGTAAACTTGCTGTTACGGGCGTAGTCTACAACGAAATGAAAGGCGCTTATTCATCACTTGACACCTACGCCGGACACTGGTCTGTAAAGGCAATTATGCCGGGCACTCCATATGATTTTGAATCCGGAGGCGATCCGGAAGCTATACCGCAGTTAACTTTGGAAAAATTAAAAGAATTTCACAGAACCAGATATTCGCCTGCAAATTGCAGAATCTTCCTAGCCGGAAATATTTCTACAGAAAAACAGTTAAAATTTTTAAACGATGAATTCTTTGATGATCTTGGCAGCAAAAAGCTTGGTAACAAGCAATTTAGCGAAAAGGCATGCGAACCGATCGAAAAAACAAAACGATGGAATGAACCTAAAAAATTTCATATACCGTGTCCTGCGGGAAATGAAAAAAAATCTACAATATTTCTTTCATGGCTTTGTTCAGATGTTACCGATGTAAACGAAAATATTGCATTGGCAGCGCTTACAGAAATACTTTTGGGACACGACGGCTCTCCGTTAACAAGAACTTTAATTGAATCCGGTCTTGGAGAAGACATTACTCCGGTATCGGGACTTGAAGGCGAAATAAGAGAGATTTTATTTGTCGCCGGATTAAGGGGAGTAACCGGCGAAACTCAGGATATGAGTAAAAAAGTTGAAGACTTAATTATGGGAGAATTACGCAGGCTTGCCGACGAAGGAATTCCGCCGCAGGAAACAGAAGCTGCACTTTTAATGCTTGAGTTTTCTCAACGTGAAATACGCCGTTCAGGCGGACCGTTTTCTCTTGTCTGGATGCGAAGGTCGCTGCGCGCATGGCTTCATGGCAATAAGCCATGGGAAAGTTTGTTAATACAGGATGCATTAAACAAAATTAAGGAAAACCTTAATGCAGATAATAAATATTTTGAATCTCTTATAAAAAAATATTACCTTGATAATCCGCACCGCGCTTTAGTTATTATTGAACCAAAAGATGATTTTTTACAGCAGCAGGAAGAACGCCTTAACGCGCAATTGACTGCTACCGAGAATAAACTAAATAAGGAAGAACGGCAGGAAATTATCGAAAAATCGCAGGCGCTGGAAAAAATTCAAAGCGAAGCGGATACACCGCAGGCTCTTGCGTCGATTCCTCATCTTTCGCGAAGCGATCTTTCCACCCAGCACGAAATAATTAACCGCCGCCTTGATGATTTAAACGGAGTTCCGGCTTTATCTCATGACCTGTACACAAACGGAATTACATACATGGATTTGGCTTTTCCTGTGGATGTTTTTACTGCAGAAGATTATCCCTGGCTTCAGTTTTTTTCCAGAGCGGTTCTTTCTGTTGGTCTTCCTGGTTTGGATTACGGCGAAGTATCAAGTTTGCTTGCCCGCACTGTCGGCGGTTTTATTGCGCATTTGCATACAGGCTCAGCGGCGAAAGACACTTCTGCGTTTTTGCAAACAGCGTCGGGTAATTTTGATCTTGCAGGCCGCGACTGGATTATCTACCGGATAAAATGCCTGGACGAAAAAACAGCACCGTCGCTGGATTTGGCGCTGCGGCTGATCAGCGAAGCGGATTTTACCGACCAAAGGCGGATAAACGATCTTATTCTGGAAATGAAAAACGAAATAAATTCCAGTCTTGCGCCGATGGGGCATATTTATTCATCGGGCAGAGCAGGACGTTTTTATTCGCGATCAAAATGCATAGAAGAAAAATGGGCAGGAATTTCGCAGATTGAGTTTGTACACAAACTTGTTAAATACGATATAAACGAAGTAATCAAAAAGCTGCAGTTCATCCGTGATAAAATAAATGCTTCAGGACTCATCGCAAATATTACCGGAAGCGCGCAAGGTATTAACACTGCCGGCGCGGAAATAGCTAAAAGATTCGGAAGATTTGGTGCGCCAAAACCTCGGCTTCCCGCAGATGTTATGGAAAGCGCCGGAAAAGCGGAAGTTTTTGCTTCTGCATCTTTGCAGGTTGGATTCGCAGCATTAAGCATGAACGCCGCGCCCTTTGACTCGGTAGGACAAATTGCAGAACTGGTTGTAACGCACCAGTTAAGTACCGGAGTGTTATGGGAAAGTATTCGCATGAAAGGCGGCGCTTACGGCGCTTTTGTTAATAGTGACAGCCTTGAGAGCTGCGTTTCTTTTGCCACATACCGCGATCCAAATCCGCTGCGTTCGCTGGATATTTATTCCGGTATTTTAAAAAACAGCAAAAACGGAAAAGGCCTGCAGTATTGCGGCAGCGGCGACGAAGATTATCTTGTTAAAAGTATCATAGGCTGTTACGCAAAAGAAACCCGTCCCAGAACAAGCTTCGAAAACGGCCTCGTAGACTTTTACAGATTCCTTTACGGCATAGAAGACATCTACAGAAAAAACAAACTGGAAAGACTTGTATCTGTTTCCGCTGCAGACGTCGAAGCCGCTCTTGTGTCCCTTGGCTCAAGAACCCTGTCGTCGCCTGTTGTGATCGCCGGCATTAAAAAAGCCGAAGAAGCAGCCAAAGCACTTGGCGTAGACGTAAAGATGCTGAATATCTAACTACGCGCCGGGTTTTTTCAGCGAATCCTTGAATATTTGTTCTGCGTTTAATTTTTCGTCTACGCCGAATACTGGAGTAATGCCTTCGTTCCTGGTACTGCGGAAAAGCGGACCCGGACGGCTGCCGTATACCCAACTATTTTCGTTGTTTACAAGGTAATCCAATACGGTAATTGCCGACAGGGAGAAAAAGATCAAAGTTACATTCATTCTTTTTTCCGGCGGCAGCATCATATCCAGACGTTTTGATATTGGATTTGGCACCTGGAAATTGTATTGCTCCCAAGGGTTATTAATTCCCCTGCATGGCGCTTTTGCAGCGGCTCCTCCGGCGCGCGTTCCCTGTTCAATTCCAAAAGCTACCGCTGTAAGATATTTACGCAGTTTTCTGATTTCGCTGTAAATTGGGACAACATCATTTTTTGGAAAAGGAGGCGGTCCGATAGATTCGAACTTATAGTAAGGAAGAAAATATAACCGTTTTATCCAGTGGAGCTCGTTTAGAATTTTTCTGGCATACGGAGAAGATCTTGAGTCTTCCGAGTTTTCCAGTATGCGGCAGTATTCCATAAGGCGCGGCAGATAGTCTCTTGTAAAACTGTCTTCTATGTATCGCCGCCAGTTGTTAAGAGATTCTCCTATTTCGTCTGATACTTTAACCGAACTTCCGTCCGGACCTGTTATCATACCAAAGTTCACATAACGCAATCCAATGAAAAGATCATCAAGAATATGCAGCAGAACAGAAACACACTGAAGAGGATCTGTAGGAGATATTAGTTCATACCCGTGCCTCATGCTGTATACATTTGCAAAATACGGATAAAAGTCCGGATAATCTTCAAGTTTATCCCAGCCGGCTTTTGGAAAAAGAACTTCCATAGCAGTTCTTCCCTGATCCATTGCCTTATATTCCGCTTTTTCTGCTTCTTCTTTTGCTTTTCTGGCGATTACTTTTGGATCGTCCGGATCTTCTTCCGGTTCTTCTCCTTCCGCAGACTCGCCGTCTTCTTCTTCAGAGTCTCCTTCTTCGTTTTTTAAATCTTCATCGGTAATATCTTTCTGAATAGCGTCTACATCAATTGTTTCTATTTGCTGCGGGTTTAAATCTGTGGGGTTCAATTGTTCAGTTTCATTTATATTCAGAAAAGCCATGTATCTTCTTCGCCTTTCAACAAAGAAACGCTCATAAACAATATAACGGTCGGAAATCAACTTCATTAACAGCGGATAAAGGCCAAAATGGACATTTTTCCGGATATCAATAAGCGATGCAATTATATTGCGGATAATTTCCTGATACTTGTCTTTTGCTTCCATTGGGCTTTCTATATACAGAATCTTGTATATTAACTTGAATGCAGATTTTATATTTTCTACATTTAATTCTTCAAGTATAAACATCGGCCTGTATATTCCGCGAAGGATTTCGGAAAAATCAGTTACTTTTATTGAGCGGGGATGCGCCTGTATTTCGGAAATATTTTTTGACAATGTTTCAATATCCCAATTGCGCATAGTTTCCAGTATTTTATAAACAAACGGAGATGCTCTTCTTAACTGAAGATTTCGTTTTTTATTATTTTTAGGGAAAAGACTTCTTGAAGCATTTACAAGTTTTTCTATCTTATTGTAATATTCATTCATTCTGATCGTTACAAAACGCTGATTCACATAATCTACAGGTTCTCTAAAGAATGAAAAAATAGAAGTAAGAACCTGCATAGAACTTTTTATTTCGAATATTACCTGACCGGCATATTGATCGATTTTTACTCTTTCAGAATAACTTAAGCGCGCAGGAATCGACGGGTCGTCTCCCGGATACGGTCCTGAACGTTTAGATTTGGATCTGCTGCTTCCGTCATCTTCGGGCGCAAGGTCTATTCTGCGGCGTTTTTTACCGCCTACAGTTGCGTCAATGTCGCGCCTTCCGCCTTTTTTATCTTCTTCTATGCCGCGTTCCGTGCCTACTTCTCCGCCAAGAAGCTGAGCCATGCGTTTTGCTTCCGCTTCATTAGTGACGCCAAGTTTGTTCCGGACCTTGCTTAATTCGCCCGGTGCGTAAATCGCATTATTCTTTTTTGCCATAGTTATACCCGTAAATAAAGTTTTTCTCCTAAACCAAAATGATTTTTTATCTGTATTTTTTCTCCGTCAGAACTTACCAGTACTCCGTTGTAATAACCCAACGGAGCGTTAAAATCGGCTCTTGTCAGAACAAGTTTAACACCGCTTTTATTCTGTTCTTTCGGAGTAAAAGTTAAATCAACCATGCCTTCGACATCCTGAATTACCCAATTGGCATCCGGGCCATTAGGCATTGTAATAAGCACAGGCGGCAGCGGAGTTAATTTTCCGTTTACCCACAATGCATTCTCGTTATTTTTATTTGTTTCCCTTGTTTGATTTTCGGCAATATGAAACCCAAAACGCCTGTTTTCGTCATCAAAACCAGCAGCGCTGCAAATTGTTGTGTTCATCCTGTATGGGAAGAATCCCTTACAATCATAAAAAACGCCTGAGCAACTATCCTGCTTTAAAGTGATACGCCTGCCTGCAAAGACCATATCTCCGCGTACAGGAGCAAGCGCTTTGTAAGCATACATAATTCGCTTTTTCGACAAACCCAGTGACACAGCCATGGGAGTAACATCCTGATTGCCAATATTGTATGCAAGGTGAACCGTAAGCGGAGGCTGTTTCCCGCTTTTTTTTATATTGATATCCAGTTTAACAGCATCGGCGTCCAGCCAGTTATGAATACGGAAAAAGAAACGCGAAGAACGGCTGTCTACCGATGAGTTTGCAAGACTCTGAGGTAACCGCCAGCCTGAACCGGGCTTAACCTTTCTAAAGATATACTTTTGTTCCTTCTCCTTATCGTAGAGCAGAACCTGCGCCATCCGGTACAGTTTTACATTACAAAAAATTGCCTCCAGCAGAAAGTAATCATCATGAGCGCTGAAGCACTGCCATTCTTTAATGCGGTAATCCTTCGCCCAGCGCGGTAAGGGGAAATTGTACGGCTTGCTTATTTCCTGCAGATCTACCTTTTCAAAAGCGCTGTTCCATGTCCCAATAACAGGATTCCCGTCTTCTACGATTGAGGCTCTTTTAGGCAGTATTTCCCTAGTGTACATCTATTTGAATTTTAGCATATTTTATGGTAATTTGCAAAAAACCCCGGCT
>WQXC01000015.1 GCA_009785045.1 Treponema sp.
AAAAATAGAGTTTTAAAAGGGGAAAAAATTTTAAGAAAAGGTTATTCTATTTAAAAAAATTCCAAAAAATGGAAAAAAAATGTCAATAAGAAAAAAAAACAAGAATTTAGAAAAAAACCCCCCCCAAAAGGTATTTTCCCCCCCCCCCCCCCAGCAAGTCCCAGCACCGCGCAGCGGTGTGGATGGATAACTCAAAACGCTGTAGCACAAATAAATGTAACCAAGATTAATAATAGTAAGGACACCTTTAGGTGTCCGACAGTGCACCCATCCTATCCGGCAGCACACTTATTAAGTGTTCGTAAGGCAATTTTCCTTTTTACGATTATATTAGTTTTAATTTTTAATAGCTGTTCCACTACGACTACACCAATAACTTATACCAACAGTGAAAATTATGATTTTGTTATTTTGGGTATAATTCATTATGAGGGTAAGGGTAGAATTGGTTTTCAGGATCTGATGCAGGCGGCCAAAAGACAATACCCAACTGCTGATTATATTATTGATATTATGATTGATAAAAAAGTTAGTAAATTTTTATTCATTAATTATCAATCAACAACATACGTAATGAGAGCTACTGCCATTCAATATATCCGAAGAAATATTGATGGTGAAATAATCAGAGTGCCTACACCAACACAGTCTTCGTTTTCGCTGCCTACGGTAACAAGAAACCGGTCGAATACAACAGCCATGGATCCCAATGAACTAACTGTAGGAATAAATCTGAATCCGGCAGGTCTTTCATTGTTTGGACCTTCGCTTTGTATTGAATTTACAAAAGGCAGTTTTAACAGCGAAATAAATCTTATTTATCCATTAAGCTGGGCTTTAGGTACATATGTAGGGGCTGGCGGTCTTGTCACATTTAATTATTTCAAGCATAGTCCGATTGGTGGTTTTTATGTGGGTGGTGGAATAGGATATACTTGGGCAATAGATTATATTTCGTATCAATTTGGTGATTCATTGTATTACTGGGACTGGGACTATCGACGACAAGATTGGCACCTTCTTACGTTTGGCGCAAACATAGGTTATAAATTTGTAACACAATCTGGTATGTACTATCGTACAGGAGTTTTTGCCGGAGCAGGAGTTGATTTTGGTTATTATGGGTTTATCCCTTATTTCAAACCAGACCTAACAATAGGGTATTGTTTTTAATCGTTCTCCTGAAAAACCATTACTACAATAGACAGTATGTGTTTTAAAAGAGACGAAGGAATTGATTCTACAAATCGGAAACCACGGGCATTATAGTCTATGGTTACCAGTTGATCCAGTAAAATATTTCCTGTCAATATTAAGGTTAAAAAATCCTTGACAAACCCCTGCTTTTCCCCCTATTATTAAGTAACTACTCAATGAGGAGACACTCAATATGAGTCGAACTGAACAGAAAGAAAAGCGCAGGGAAGAAATCCTGGCGGCGGGGTTAAACTTGTTTATCCGCAAGGGGTATTCTGCCACAAAGACTTTGGATATTTCGCAGGCGGCTGGCATAAGCGAAGGTTTGCTTTTTCATTATTTTGAGACCAAGGAAAAATTGTATGAGGAACTTATCAAACTTGGCATATCGGGACCTCAGAATCTTCTAAACAACATTAAAGGAGAACCTCTGGAATTTTTTCAAACTGCGGTAAAAGAAATTTTTAATTATATTGATACTACTCCGTTTGTTGCAAAGATGTTTGTGCTCATGAAGCAGGCAGGGTGCAATGACGCAGCGCCAGAATCAGTAAAAAAGATACTGGCCAGTAATAATATTTTTTCTGTCTCTGTAGAAAAAATTAAAGAAGGACAAAAAAAAGGTACAATCAGAAAAGGAGACCCTGACGCTCTTGCGCTTGCATATTGGGGAAGCGTTCAGGGTATCGCAGAACAGGCCGCGCTTTTTCCTGACACTCCAATTCCCGACAGCGAATGGATCGTAGATATTATAAGAAGGAGAAGTTAAATGAAAAAGGTTATTGTAATTGGCGCCGGCATTGCCGGATTATCCGCTGCGATTTATGCACAGCGAAGCGGTTTTGATGTTACATTATGCGAACAGCACAGCATTGTAGGCGGCATGTGTACAAGCTGGAAACGCAAGGGATATTTGTTCGAAGGCGCAGTTCATTGGCTGACAGGTTCAAGCCCAAAAATAGACCTGCACAAATTATGGAAAGATACAGGCGCACTAAACGATAATGTAAAAGTGTCGCTGCCGGATCCGTTCTATGCAGTTGAACATGAGGGACAAACCATCTATCTTTACCGTGACATAAAAAAAACAGTAAAACAGTTAATTGATATCTCTCCCAAAGATAAAAATAAGCTCCAGCGCCTTGTAAAGGATATTAAAGCTTTTACAAATGTACAAATGCCAATATATGACATTAAAGGCGTAAAAGCAGAAAAACCAAAACCTTTTGGATTTAATATGATGGTTAAAATGCTGCCGGCGCTTCCAGTGTTATCAAGGTTAAATAAAATGTCCTGCAAGGAGTATATGGAACAATTTGAACATGAAGGTATACAAAGATTATTCCGGATTGTACCAGATAATTATTCGGCTGTCAGTTTGATTGCAACACTTGTCACTTTTAACATTGGGGACGGCGGTTATCCGGAAGGCGGCTCTTTATTTATGACAGACAGAATGGCAAAAACTTTAAAGAGTCTTGGCGGCAAACTTCTATTAAATACAAAAGTAAAAAAAATCAATATTGAAGACGGCATAACAACCGGCGTCACTCTGGAGAGCAGCGCTGACGGCGGAAACACTATTGCCGCCGATGCTGTAATTGTAACACAGGAAACGATAGCTGCCGCGCAGCAGTTGTTTGATGTCCCTCTCGACACTTGGGTAAGTGAGCTTTGCGAAAACACCAAATCTGTGGTTAGTACTTTTGTCAGCATTGGAATTAAAGCAGAAATACCGCAGACACCATTACCGGCATGGAAATTGGCAGAGCCAATTACTTTGGCTGATATATCATTAACAGAACTAAGTTTTTTTAATTATGCAGGTTACGAAGGGAGCTTTGCGCCGAAGGGCTGTACTACACTCACTACACTGCTTATGGGTGATACCTACGATTTCTGGAAGAAAGCAAAAGAAGAAGGCAGGTACGAAAAAGAAAAACAGGTATTGGCGGATCAAATTAGCCGCGCAATTTGCCAAAAGTTTCCGCAAGCCAGCGGCAACATCGAAGTTATGGACATTGCTACTCCATTAACATACGAACGATACACCGGAGCTTTCCGGGGTTCATGGATGAGTGTAAAAGGCGTGGGAGAAAAAATGAAATACTGGCCGGGACATTTAAAAAATGCACGCGGTGTATTCTTTGCAGGACACAGAATGATGTCTCCGGGCGGACTTCCTGTAGCTGTATTCTCAGGCCGCCAGGCAGCGCAGATGGTTTGCTGTATGTATGATATGATGTTTAAGTAGAAATTACAGAAAGGAGAATTATGATGTTTAACTTAAAAAAAATTATACTTACATTGATTATAGCAGTAATCCTTACAATGAATTTATCCGCGGATAATGTGCAATTCACCTTTGAAGTTACCAATGTTGTAGTAAACGACGGTAAAGTTTATTTGGCGATTTTTTTTAATGCTGAAGAATTCAGAAAAGAAGAGCCAACCCTTGCTTATGAGCTTGATAGTAACAGAACTGTTGTATCACAGATAGTGTCGCTGCCGCCTGGCCATTATTTATTCTCTGCGTTTCAGGATAGAAACGGAAATCAAAAGCTCGATTATAACTTTATCGGTATTCCAAGAGAACTGGTCGGAATATCAAATTATGATGGGAAAGGGTTTCCATCAAAAAATTTCGACAGACAAAAAGTGCTAATAGACAGCAAAACCGAAAAAATCTCTATCGGTTTGTACAAGTTCTAGGGTATTTTAGTTCTGCATCCCGACAACTGTTATTTCTGCTTCGTCCATTGTTACCCAAATACCGGCTTTGTGAAGTTCCTGCATAGACAGGCGCAGCCAACGACCAAAGGTTCCGGGTTCTGTGCCGTCGGGATTCATCGAAGGCGCGCGTCCGCCGGGAAGTTTAGCAGCTTCAGGCATTAAAATATATTTGCTTGCCCAATAATCCAGCGCAACAGGATCGATGGAAGCGGCTATTTTATTGATTTCTTTTGCAGTTGCATAACTGGAACTTGGTCCGCGATCAACGCCAATCCAAATCATATCCAGAATATTAAGGACAGGCATTCGAGTGTGCGCCATCTGGGTTCCCATGCCGCCGTTTCCAACGCTGTTGTGAGCCCGTCTGTTTGTTAGTCTGTCAGAAGGCGTACCCATGTAATTTTTTACAGCGGCGGTCACCTGAAAACCTCCATGCGATTTAAGCACAGGCATGTTTATCACTTTAAGTTTTTCGCTTGCATAAGCTTGCGCGGCCGCTTCCCATATACCTTGTTTAAAACTTACATGGGTTCCGAATTCTGTAACAAACTTGGGGTAAGAAATCTCAAGACCGGTACTGTGAACAGTATCTTCCACTACAAATCCGTTTTTTGTATCACCGGCGCTGAATTCCTGCACTGTAACGCCGGTAAAATCATCCCACAAAACGCCTGATACACGATATCCATTCCTTTGAAAAATACGGACAACATCCATGACAGACTGCTTGCGGTCGGCGGAGTTGGCGTTTGCCCAGCTAAGACTGCCGCCGCGGCGTTCACTTCCGAACTGCCCCTGACCGTTATCTGCAACGATTACTTCGCCAGTAAAACCGTTGGGGTGTTCAACAATCGCTTTAATAACCGAACGGATAAGGTCTGTATTTGTACCGCCGCGTTCTGCCCATTGGCAATTAATTTTTAAAATAACAACATCATCCGATGTTATAAGCCGGTAAAAATTAATTCCATGGCTTTGCATTAATTGGATCAGGTTTTTTACTCCATCATCTGTGCCATCAGTATCCTGAACAAAGATAGTAGAAACTGGCTCTGTCAATAGTAATTGCAAGTTGGCACCAGAATCTGCAGCAGGCGACGACTGCGTAGCAGGCGACGACTGCGCTGAAGCGGTAGCTGCGCCATTTGAACATTCCGCACCTAACAATGTAAAGGCAATCAAAAAAATACCTAATAATTTTATAATATTTTTCATTTTCTTCTCCCCTCTTAATAATCCGCGGATAATATTCTTCAATCCTACCCCAATATACCATTAATTAATAATCCAGCCAAGAAAGCAAAAACGACACTATATACAATATAGATAACAAAGTTCTTAACTCCAATATCATTTTTACGGCGCTCAAATTATTAATTTTTAAGGCAGGTCCTGCAAGCATGAATGCCATTGCGTCTCCTTGCCCCATGCCGGCATGAAGCCATGCGTTAATAAGCGGGATCGTGCCTCCGCCGCAGGCATACAGCGGAATAGAAAGAGTCGTAGCAAAAAGTACACCCAACCCCCGCCTAACGCCAAACATTGCGGAAACCCAATCAGGCGGAATGTATCGATCAAACAGCGCAGTTAAAGTTATGCCGAATAAAAGATAGGGAGCAGTAATTCTGAATGCTTTTAATAAATCAAAAATAAAAACTTTTTTGGGCTTATCTTCTTGCTCTGCAAAACGCTCGAGATTAAATAACGCTTTATTTTTGAATAAAAAATAAACAAGACCGCCTGCAAGCACTCCGCTAAGAAAACTCAATCCAAGACGAGCCAACGCCAAAGGTGCTCCCAATGCGAAACTCAACAACAATATATTTGGGTTAAGCAAAATAGAACTAACCATAAAACCTGCAAGCAAATGCTGAGGCGTGCCTTTTTTCCCAAGAGCAGCAATTATCGGGACTGTGCCGTACATACAAAGCGGCGATACAATTCCTAGAATTGACGCTAAACCCAACGGAAGCAGCCAGAACCTGCCTGTGGCAAGACTCGCCATTTTATCAGTAATTTTACTGGAAAGAAAAACAGACACCAAAGAGCCGGCAACCAACCCAGATGCCCAATACGGCGAGATTTGTTTAAACTGAAACCATATATTTTCAAGTAATATCAGGATTTCATACATCACTGGGCTTTAAGCATCTCTTCCAGTTTTGCTTTTGCGATCTCCGGGTTACCGCCTTTGCCGCGTTTTTTCATGACCATGCCCATTAAAAAGCCAAAAACTTTTTCTTTTCCGCCGCGGTAATCTGCGACAGAATCTGCATTTTCAGAAATGACTGCCTTTATCGCTTCGGCAACAGCATTATCGTCGCTGACCATCATTAAACCTTTTTCGGCAATGTATTTTTCCGGATCAATATTATTTGTAAAAACAGCTTCTATGGTTTCTTTGTATGCGCTGCGGTTTATTTTTCCGCCGGTAACAAGAACAATTAGCGTAGAAAGTTTTCCCGCGTCAATCACAAGGTCTTCAGGCAGCACGTTTGCATTGTTCATCAAACGCATGATTTCGCCTGTGATTAAATTTGCAGCTTCGATTGACTGTTTGCTTTGTTCTGCGACAGCTTCGAACAAATCAGAAACATTTTTATGAACAGTAAGGACAACAGCCGTAGATTCGGTTATTCCCATATCGCAGATATAACGTTCGCGCTTCTGGTACGCAAGTTCAGGAAGGCTTTCCCTGACACTCGTCAGCCAGTTTTCGTCAATATTAATCGGCGGAAGATCGGGATCCGGGAAGTAGCGGTAATCCTGTGCGTTGCCTTTTGAACGCATTCCGTAAGAGATACCTTTGTCATCGTCCCAGCGGCGTGTCTCCTGGAACAACTTACCGCCGTCTTCCAGCACTTCAATTTGGCGTTCCTGCTCGTATTCAATTGCGCGTACAATTGCTTTAAACGAGTTCAAATTTTTTGTTTCGGTGCGTACGCCAAGTTCGCTGCCCGGTTTGCGTACAGACAGATTGACATCTGCGCGGATAGAACCTTCCTGCATCTTGCAATCGCATATTTCCAGATACAGCAATGTCTCGCGCAGTTTTTCCAAATATGCTATTACTTCTGCCGCATTGGAAAAATCCGGGCGCGAAACAATCTCCAAAAGCGGAACGCCGCAGCGGTTAAAATCCATGAAGGTGCTGCCGCTTTTTGTATCGTGCACAAGTTTACCGGCATCTTCTTCCATGTGAATCTGATGTATGCCTATTTTCTTTTTTGTGCCGTCTCCATCCTGCCCGTTAACATCAATCTCTAGCCAGCCGTTGCGGCAAATTGGCGCATACAACTGCGATATCTGGTAAGCGTTTGGAAGATCGGGATAAAAATAATTTTTGCGGTCAAATGTACTGTGTCTGGTAATTTCGCAATTAAGAGCAATCCCCAGCTTCATGGCATATTCAAGTACCGCGCGGTTAAGAACAGGCAGGGCGCCGGGCATTCCCGAACATCCCGGGCAAACATGGGTATTGGGTCCGCCGCCAAAAGAAGTAGAACATCCGCAAAAGATTTTAGACTTTGTAGAAAGTTCGGCGTGAACTTCAAGGCCGATGACTGTTTCCCACTTCATGATTTTTTTCCTGGTTTAATAGTATGAAAATTGGTACGGCTCTGGAAAACCCTGCCTGCATTAATTAATTTATTTTCCGAGAAAGTATTTCCGATTAACTGGAAACCAACAGGCATACCTTGCTTGTTAAATCCGCAGGGAAGCGCCGCTGCCGGAAGCCCTGCAAGATTAACAGAAGCGGTAAAAATATCTCCCATGTATGTTTTCATTGGGTCATCGATATATTCACCCGGCTTATGTGCCGCTGCAGCCGTAACAGGAGAGAGTATAAAATCGAAGCGTTCAAAAAGTTTTTTGTAAGCGTCTCTAATAAGAATGCGTACTTGCTGTGCTTTTTTAAAATATATTTCGTACTGTTCTGCAGAAAGCACAAACGAGCCAAGCATTATTCTTCGTTTAACTTCCATCCCAAAACCTTCAGTTCTGGACAGTTTGTAAACATCAGAAAGTGTTTTTGCATCCCCAGAACGATAACCAAATTTGAGTCCGTCAAATTTTGCAAGGTTAGATGATAATTCGGCGGATCCTATAATGCAATATGCAGGGATTACATAATCCATAAGAGGCATTTCAAATTCTTCTATACTTGCTCCTGCGGCTTCATACTCTTTGACTGCCGCAAAAACCGCGTTTTTTATATCGTCGTCAAGAGGCGTGATTGCGCCGCTAGTCACATTTGCCGGCACTCCAATCCTAACACCTTTCATTGAGTCAGCCGGTACGCCGGCAGTCAAATCAAACTCAAACGGCTCTTTAATTAAACATGTGCTGTCTCTTTCATCTGATCCGGAAATGATCGATAATAAAGCGGCGCAATCTTCAATGTTTTGCCCTACCGGTCCTGCCTGATCCATGGATGAAACATTAGCTATTATCCCGTATCTTGAGACAGAACCATACGTCGGATTAATTCCCGTAATGCCGCAGAAAGCACATGGCTGGCGAATATAACCGCCAGTATCGGTTCCAAGCGCAAGCGGCGTTTCTCCCGCTATTACTGCTGCGGCGCTTCCGTCGCCTGCAGAGCGCGTTACATCCCACGGGTTTCGAATTGCGCCAAACGCTTCAGTCTCGCCGGAACAGCCAAGCGCAAACTCGTCCATGTTATTTTTTCCAATTATAATCATTCCTGCGCGCTCTAGCTTTTCTACAACTGCGGCGTTATAGACAGGTTTATAACCTTTAAGCATTTTGGAAGCGCATGTTGTTTCAATTCCTTCTGTGGAAATATTATCTTTCAGCGAAACAGGCACTCCGGCAAGAGGCGATAACACTTCGCCCTTGTCAATTTTCGCCTGTACCTCAACAGCGCATTCAAGCGCTTTTTCACTTGCCACTGTCAAAAAAGCGTTAAACTGTTTATCGTTTTTTTCTATATTATCCATATATGCGCTTACTGCTTCCGGTACGCTGATTTTCTTTGCTTTAATTGCTGAAGCTAATTCAAGTGCTGTCAATTTATTTAATTCCCCGCTTTTCACTCTCTTCCCCTTATTCCGTTACCGTTTTGGGTGCAATAAAAAACTCATCGTTTTTAACCGGCGCATTTTTCAGGATTAATTCGCGGTCAAAAGAAGGGAGCGCTTCGTCAGCCCTAAAAACATTGGGGTGGCTGCATAACTGTACACCATCCGTACCAAACTCCTGACCGCTTGCAAAACCAGCAGCCAGTCCGTTCAGGATTTTCTGAAGGTCTGCAGTCATACGGATTTTCTCTGCATCCGGGAGCGCAAGATACGATAAATCCTCCAGATACGAGATTAGCTTTTCATCAATTTGCATGATTACATTTTAGAAATTCCGGGTATCTTTGGCAAGCATATAATATAGAATATCCCCAAAATAATGTGGTTTTTTATTTAATTCTATGTATAATAAAGATAAGATGCAGGAATCAGTAAAAATAATATCTCCATTTTCCCATGAATTGGGCAATAAGTTTACGTGGGAAAATCCGGATCAACCCAATCAAAAGGGATGGAGATTAAATCCGGAAATCAGAACCATGGTTGCTGACGGAGCCATAAAGAATTTTATCCTTGTTCTTGATGCAAACATAGTTAAGACTGACGGCGGGATTGGCGGAATTGAGGTAAGCATAAATTCGCTTAGTACCGGATTTTGTATGGATTTTAAATCCTTCCCCTGGAACTGGGATATAGATACTCAGGCAGGCGGCTATACAAGTTATAGCGATTTATTGAGCTGCGGATACGCAACGCTTGGCTCGGGATTGATCAATCTTAAGTATGATATAACATCGCACCCAAATTTTTCAGCTTTTAAATCCGAAATGTCTACAGCCACATGGGGAGAAATATCCATTCAATACGGGATAGGAATACGCATTCTGCCCTTTGTTAATGCATATTTACAAAGCTGATTATTATCTTTTTTTTTCCAAAAAATATAGAAATTCCCGTCGTTTTTATGTAATCTGATAACACAACCCCAATTTGGGGATAAAGGAGTTAACATGTCAGGTGCAAGGGTCCTTGTAACGGGAAGTATAATGATGCTTTTTTTGGGAATAATTTATGTATGGAGCGTTTTTGTAATACCGGTCAGCGAGGTTTTTAACTGGCATGTCGACAGCGTAAAACTTACATCGTCATTTATGCTTTGTTTTTTTGTGGTTGGCATTTTAACAGGCGGCAAGCTTCACCTTAAAATAGGCGCGGATAAAACAGTTCTTGCAGGAGGGCTCATTCTTGCCTCCGGAATGCTAGCAACATCATTTTTGCCGCAGGACTACGCATGGCTGATGTATATAACATACGGCATCATCGGCGGTTTTGGCGTAGGCTCGGCTTACAATGCCATCATTTGCGCGGCGCAGAAATGGTTCCCGCAAAGACGCGGTTTTGCTACCGGCGTTGTTGTCTGCGCGTTTGGTTTTTCGACAGTTATTTTTGCTCCGCTCATCGAAGTGCTTGTAAAACAGTTTGACTTAAGAAGCACATTTTTAATTCTTGCGGCGGCTTTCTGCGCAGCAACATTGATTCTCTTCAGGTTTATCCGCCTTCCGGATGCAAACACTCCTGCAGCAGCGCCATCGGCGGCATTGCTTGCAAAAAAACAATATACGGTAACAGAAACAATTAAAACAAAAGAATTTTATTTAATCACGCTTTCATTGATGGTAGCGACTGCTACATTCTTTATTCTTAACCCATCTTTTAAAACATTAGCCGCAACTCACGGCGCTGAAGCCTTTGGAACAATTATTGTAATGATGACTGGCGTTGCCAATGCATGCGGCCGCCTTGTTGTGCCGCTATTGTCGGATAAAATCGGACGCGAAAAAGCCGCAATAACTGTAATTTTTGCAACATCGATATGCGCATTATTGCTGTGCTTCGGCGGCGGAGCGCTGTTTATCGCGGCAGTACTGCTTGTCGCATTTTGCTTTGGCGGTCTTCCCGGTTTGTATTCCGTAATTGCATCGGATTACTTCGGCATTAAAAACGCAGGTGCAAATTACGGCGCAATCATGATGGGCTTTGCATTATCTGCGCTTACATTCCCGATGATCATTGGATTAATTTCAAACGAAACTATGAAGTTTGTTACTCTGTCAATAATGGCAGCATCAGGCGTTATATTGATGATTCTGCTGATAATAATAAAAAAGAAGGAACCTGTAAATGTCTAAAAAATTATTAATGGGCAATGAAGCAATTGCCCTTGGCGCAATTCGCGCCGGAGTCAGCGTAGTAACAGGATACCCTGGTACTCCTTCGACAGAAGCGCTGGAAACAATTGCTAAAAATAACGATGGCAGTATTTATGTTGAATGGTCTGTCAACGAAAAAACAGCGCTGGAGGTTGCAGCGGGAGCTGCTTTTGCTGGCGCGCGTGTTATGGTTACAATGAAGCAGGTAGGTCTTAACGTGGCTTCCGATCCGTTAATGAGTCTTAACTATCTTGGCGTAAAGGGCGGCATGGTCATTGTTGTCGCTGATGATCCCGGGCCGATATCTTCTCAGACAGAGCAGGATACCCGCCACTTTTCCAAACATGCAAAACTGGCGCTGTTCGATCCGTCCACGCCCGAAGAAGCGTACACAATGATCGCAGATGCATTTGCGCTTTCGGAAAAATACGGTAAACCGGTTCTGTTCCGTCCAACAACGCGTGTCTGCCATAGCTGCGCTTCTGTTACAATACTAAAAGATTTGCCAAAACCTAAACCAGGCGGATTTGTAAAAGACCCCGGATGGGTTATTTTTCCGCGGCTTTCTTACGCAAACAAATTTGGAATCGAAGAAAACCTGATAAAAATGAGCGACGGGTTTTCTGAATATGAAAAAAACATTCTTACCGGTAAAGGCAGCAAGGGTATTGCAGCCGGCGGCGTAAGCTATACTTTTGTCCGCGAGGCATTAAATAGCGATGATAAAAAACTGGCAGACTGCAAATTGCTTAAAATATCTGCCTACCCTTTTCCGGATAAGCTCGCGCTTAAATTTTTAAAAGGACTTAAAGAAGTTCTTGTTGTAGAAGAACTTGATCCGGTTATCGAAAATGAACTTGTTCGGTTATGCGGATTGTACAATTTAAAGATAAAGATTCTTGGAAAAAGAAGCGGTCATATTCAAATTGCAGGAGAAAATTCTCCGGACAGTACTGCAAAAACAATTACAGCTTTCCTTGGGAAAGCTGCTTCATCTGGAAAAGCTGCAAAAGCCGGCATACCGGAAAAACAAAACGCTGCTCCTCCCCTGCCCGTCCGCCCGCCTGTAATGTGCGCAGGATGTCCGCACCGCGCATCGTTCTTTGCGGTAAAAGAAGCGGCAAGCAAACGAAAAGCTGTGTTCACAGGCGATATCGGCTGCTACACGCTTGGCAACGCCGCGCCGCTTAACATGGTAGACACATGTCTTTGCATGGGCGGCGGCATTACTGTAGCGCAGGGACTTAAGCGCGTCGAGCCTGACACTGTTCACTTTGCGTTTATCGGCGATTCAACTTTTTTCCATTCAGGAATTACGGGAGTTGTGAACGCGGTTTATAATCAGACTGATATTATCATCGTTATACTGGATAACTCGACAACAGCGATGACTGGAAACCAGCCGCACCCCGGAATGGGATTAACAATGATGAACGGCAAGCCGGCAAAAATCAGCATAGAAAAAATCGTAAGAGCAGCAGGTGTATCGGCATTAATAAAAGTTGATCCGTTTAATCAAAGAGCGGCAAGAAACGCAGCCCAGTGGCTTATGGGTTTAAAAGGCGTCCGCGTACTATTATTCGATGCGCCGTGTATCACAATTTCCAAAGGCAGTAAAAAAGCAGTGATAAATGAATCGAAATGCAATGGATGTACTGTATGTTTAAAAAAACTCGGTTGTCCTGCAATCAGTATCGAAAGCGGTAAAGCAAAAATCAACTCTGCTCTCTGTACAGGCTGCGGCATTTGCATCGATGTATGCGCAACAGGCGCAATAAAATGCAAAACACCCGCTAAAGGGGGTAAAAAATGATGTTTAATTGCATGATTGCGGGAGTCGGCGGACAAGGCACAGTACTTGCCTCAAAATTAATTGCCGCGGCAGCAATGAAGAAAGGGTTCGATGTACGTACTACAGAGACAATCGGTATGGCGCAGCGCGGCGGAAGCGTGTTCGGCCACGTCCGCATTAGCCTTACCGCAGGCAAAACCGACAATAGTATTTTTTCGCCGTTAATACCTCTGGGAAAAGCAAACGCTATTATTGCGTTTGAACCTGCCGAAGCGGTGCGCCAATTGCCTTATCTGTGCAAAGACGGCGTAGTAATTACCAGCAACACTGCCATAAAACCAGTTACCAGCCTGAAAGCAGATTCATATGAAGCGCAGGTCATGATTGATTTTCTGGGGAAAAATGCTCCAAGGGTTATTGTATTGGACGGCCTGCGTTTAACAGAGCAAAATGCAAAAACATTAAATGTCTCAATGCTGGGAGCAGCAGTGCAAAAAAATGTTTTTCCATTCGATGCAAAAACATTAAAAGAAGCGCTGATGGAAAATCTGCCGCAGCCTATTCTGGAAATGAACATAAGAGCGTTTGAAACAGGAATAGAAATTTGTCAATAAGGAGCAAAACATGAACACAACAGAACAGATAAAAAAAGCCATTCAGCATGCGATGAACAGTAAATTTTATCAGAAACACTTTGCCGGTATAAATGCAGAAGATATTAAATCTATCGATGATTTTAATAAGCTGCCGTTCACGGACAAGGAAGATCTTCGCGATGCATATCCGTTTGGACTGCAGGCAGTACCAGACGAAAAAATAATCCGTATCCATTCATCAAGCGGTACAACCGGCACACCTGTTATTATTCCTTACACAAAAAAAGATGTGGAAGACTGGGCTATCATGTTTAAACGCTGCTACGAAACCGCCGGATGCACAAACCTTGACCGCATTCATATTACTCCGGGGTACGGTTTGTGGACTGCAGGCATTGGTTTCCAGGCAGGCGCAGAACTTTTAGGCGCACTTGCTATCCCCATGGGACCTGGCAACACTGACAAGCAAATAAAAATGATGATCGATTTAAAATCAACAGTAATTTGCGCAACGTCATCTTATGCGCTTTTGCTTGCGGAAGAAATTGAAAAACGCGGAGTGCGCGACAAGATACATCTTAAAAAAGGCGTGATCGGCTCCGAACGCTGGGGCGAAAAAATGCGCAAACGCATCGCCGGTGAACTTGGCGTTGAGCTGTACGATATTTACGGGCTTACAGAAATTTACGGCCCCGGAATTGGAATTAACTGCCAGAAACAGGATGCAATGCACATGTGGACAGATTACATGTACTGCGAAATCATCGATCCAAAGACAGGCCAGATTCTGCCCGACGGCGAAACCGGAGAACTTGTAATTACAACACTGCACAAGGAAGGCGCGCCTCTAATCCGTTACCGTACGCATGACCTTACAAAAATCGTCCCCGGCAAATGCGAATGCGGTCTTGATTTCCCGCGAATCGCTACACTGATTGGACGCTCTGATGACATGGTCAAAGTCCGCGGCGCAATAATTTATCCCAGCCGCGTAGACGAACTTCTCTCCGGCATTGACGGCGTTTCTAGCGAATACCAGATAATGATTGATCACCTTAACGGGAAAGATATTATTACCCTTTTCTTTGAAACAAAAATCGAGATTGGCGACGCGAGCCATAACCTGGAAAAAACTGTCGAGCATGAGTTCAAGCAAAAAATAGGCATTACGCCAAAGGCAAAAGCCGTGGGCATGGGAGAACTTCCCCGCAGCGAGAAAAAATCGACACGGGTATTCGACAACAGGTATTAGTTCTTAATTATCATTCCGTCCCAGGGATACAGACAGCCGTAACTTCTCTCGCCTGATGCGCTAGTTATAAATGTTCCGGAAAAAAGACCCTCAAGTTTCTTTGGAAACCTTACCATGTAAGATGAAAAATTCAACGCAACGATGTACTGCTCCTGCTCTAGCCTGCGCTGATAAATCATAATACGATTATCCGCGTAAACAGGTATGAACTCTCCGTGAATAAGACAATTATTGTTTTTGCGAATTGTTATCATCTTTTTATAAAAATTTAAAACAGAATCTGCATCTTCTTTTTGGGAGGCGCGATTAATAAACCTGTAGTTTTTATTTACACGCAGCCAGGGTTTTCCGTCGGTAAAGCCTGCGTTTGGAGTTTTATCCCACTGCATTGGGGTGCGAGCATTATCGCGGGAACTTGCTTTTATCCATTTCCAGCGAAGGGATTTTGGAATGAAAAACTTTTTCATTAATTTATCTAAACCATGGCTTTCTACATCATTAACTTCATCAAGACTCTTAAAATCAAAATTGGTCATGCCGATTTCCTGTCCCTGAAAAATAAAGGGAGTACCGCGAAGAGTCAACTGAAACAAAGCCAGCATTTTAGCGCTGTTCAGCCAAAATCCTCCGCGTTTTCCGCTTTTAGCGCAGTCAATTTCTGCAGCGCCAAAGTGAGAAACAATACGGCTCTGGTCATGATTTTCCAGATATATGGCATTCCAGTCCAGACCCTGCTGCCACTTGGTAATTACATCGAGCAATTTACGGGCGCGGAATTTTTTGGGAACAAAACGCGCAATGCGGCGGTCAACTTCCAGATGATCAAAAAAGAAAAGCATATTTAATTCTTTGCGGCTTTCGTCGCTCAAAAGTTTTGCATCCTCCAGATCAACAAAAACAGTTTCGCCCACAGTAAAACAATCGTACTTATCCAGAACATCACGGCGAAGTTCCTGCAGCACTGCGTGATTTCCTTCCTGTGATTTGTAATGTTCCAACCCCTGAACAGTTTTGCTCTTTTTGCCGTCTTCAAGACTTGTCTTGTAAATAATATTGATAACATCGCAGCGGAAACCGGCAGCTCCCTTATTGAGCCAAAAGCGAAGAATGTTTTTAACTTCTTCTATTACTTTTGGGTTCTTGTAATTTAAGTCCGGCTGTTTCTTGTCAAAAAGGTGCAGATAATACTCACCGCTTTGCTCGTCAAATTCCCAGGTATCGCCAGCAAAAAAACCAGTCCAGTTATTGGGAGGCTTTATTCGCCCGCGGCTGCCGGTTTTTCCCGGGAGCCAGATATAGTAATCGCGGTACGGGCTTTGCGGGTCGCGGCTTTTAACAAACCACTCGTGTTCATCGGAAGTATGATTAATAACAAGATCCATAATAATTCGTATATCCCGCTTTTTTGCTTCTGCAAAAAGCTTTTCCATATCAGCCATTGTCCCGAATTTTGGATCGATTGCGTAATAATCGCTGATATCATAGCCATTATCCGCATCTGGAGATTTATACACAGGTGAGAGCCAAATAATACCGGCGCCAAGGTCGCTTATTTCGTCAAGGCGGGAGATAATTCCCGGAATATCGCCAATACCGTCATTTGGGAAAGCTGTTTCCGATGAATCCTGGAAACTACGCGGATAAATCTGATAAACAATATTATTTTTCCACCACATATGTTATAATACACTATTATGGAAAATAATTTAATACGCAACCGCGTGACTTTCGGTCTTGGTACAATCGGCAGGGACATGGTTTATGCCATTGTCAGTATGTTTTTAATTTTTTATCTTACCGACGTAATTAACCTTTCAACAAGTACGATGTGGTGGATTACAGGTATTATTTTTGCTGCCCGTATCTTTGACGCCTTAACAGATCCTTTAATGGGCTTTATTGTTGATAATACCCGCTCCCGCTGGGGCAAATTTAAACCCTGGCTTACTGTAGGCGCAATTACATCACCTATTTTTACTGTCCTTCTTTTTACGGATTTTGGATTACAAGGCAGCGCATATATAATTACTTTTGCGATTTTTTATTTTATGTGGGGTATTAGCTATACAACCCATGATATTTCTTTCTGGTCAATGCTCCCTTCATTGAGTATTAATCCAAAAGAACGGGAAAAAATCGGCGCCCTTGCGCGTATCTGCGCAAATGTCGGCTTGTTTTTTGTGGTTGTCGGTATCGTGCCGATAACAGCGCTGCTGGGACAAAAGTTTGGCTCCCCGCAAAGCGGTTATTTTGTTTTTTCGATTTGTATAACAGTATTCATGGCGATGGGGCTATGCATTACAATTTTTGGTGTAAAAGAAACCGGAATTGTTTTAAATAAAAATCAGAGTACTCCTATTCGCGAACTGATTAATATACTGACTAAAAACGACCAACTGCTTTTTACTGCAATTGCTCTTTCGCTTTTTATGATAGGTTATATTACAACGACAAGTTTTGGTCTTTATTATTTTAAATATGCATATGGCAACGAGGGAATGTTTTCTGTCTTTTCCGCAATTTTAGGAGTGTCGCAATTAACAGGTCTTGCGGTATTCCCGCTGTTCAGCAAAAAGTTCGATCGCAAAACACTTTATACCGGCGCAATAATTTCGATGACTCTGGGTTACTTACTTTTCTTCTTTGCCCCGGTAACCACAATGCTGTACATCGGTATTGCCGGTGTTTTAATCTTTTTTGGTCAGGCTTTTATCCAGCTTTTAATGACCATGTTCCTTGCAGACACAGTTGACTACGGACACTGGAAACTTGGCAAACGAAACGACAGTATTACTTTTTCAATCCAGCCATTAATTTACAAACTTGGCGGCGCCATTGGCACAGGGATTGTAGCAGCGATAATAATTATTTCCGGCATTAAAGAAGCCGATTCCGCAGCAGACGTAACACCGGAAGGCTTATTGATGATGAAAGCCGCAATGCTATTATTCCCGCTGTTATGTTTTGCTGGAAGTTATTTTATCTACCGCATGAAGTTCAAAATTGACAGCAAGTTTTATGCACAGATTTTATCTGACTTACGCGAACGCGGAGAACTGGCAGAGGAATAGGAAGAAAATAAACGTGAAGTCTTAACATTTGAGTAATTAAAAACCGCTGCCTTTGCATGACAGCGGTCGTTGGTAAGATTAATTATATCTACATTATGATGTTCTTTTTTTTATAAGTGTTTCTTCTATTTCTTCAATTGGAACCCCTTCTTTTAGAAGAGAGAGAACTTTCTCTGCACCTTTTATCTCACCTATTTCTATGGCAGTATGGTAGTCCGAGTATTTGTCCATCTCATACATTCTGCGGCTGCGTATACGGGCTTTTTCGTGTTCGTCCTGGCTAATCTCTTGTAATAATGTCGCTGCCATGTCAATTTCTCCCTTCACCTTAATTATATCA
>WQXC01000016.1 GCA_009785045.1 Treponema sp.
CCGCTATACGTTATTGATTTTGCATCAATATATGGGATAAGTAATAATTGAATTATATATTAAGAAGGATTCTCATTTCTCTTGTTACGTTATTACTTGTCTCTGTATTATGTTTTATTGTCTTTAGTGTCATTCGCGGCGACCCGGCTTCATTTCTTTCTGATACAAACACAACACCAGAACAACTGGAAATACTGCGCGAAGAAATGGGACTTAACAGAAATATAATTGTACGCTACTTTGACTGGTTATTTAACTTCTTATCCGGTAATCCGGGAAACTCATATTATTTCCGCGGAGAATCCATTTCTGTTTTAATTTCTGAACGACTGGTAATTACAGTATCTCTTGCCTTGCTTTCGCTTCTTTTTATAATCATTATTTCTTTTTCTGTATCTCTATTAACGGTAAAAAAAGAAGGAAGCAAAATCGATAATATCGTTAATATTTTTACCGCTGCAGGTTTAAGCACTCCTGGCTTTTTTCTGGGACTATTGTTTATATTTATTTTTGGCTTTGGTTTTAAATTATTTTCTCCCGGCAGCTTTATTGATTACCGTGAAAATTTCCCGGGTTTTATCGGATATTTATGTTTTCCGGCGCTTGCAATTGCGATTCCCGGCTCGGCTATCCTTATTAAGTTTTTAAGAGGCTCTCTATTTTTAGAGTTACAAAGCGGTTATGTAAAAACTGCAAAAAGCAAGGGAGCAGGAAGTCTTTATATCCTCCAGCGGCATGTTTTAAAAAATGCTCTTTTACCTGCTATCACCATGCTTGGAATGATAACAGCCGAAGTTTTTTCCGGCAGCATTATAATTGAACAGGTTTTTAACATACCGGGAATCGGAAGACTTTTAATTACAGCAATAAGTTCAAGAGATTACCCATTAATACAGAGCTTGATGATCTATATTGCATTTCTTGTTATATGCGCCAATACCCTTGCATATATAATTATCACCATGATTGATCCAAGAATAAAACAAGGGAGGAAAATAAGATGAAGCTAAACCGAGAACTTTTAATTGGCGCAAGTATAGCTTCTATTATTGTTTTAATGTCCCTATTAAGCCTTGTTTGGGTTCCTCATGACTATAACCAGATTGATCATTCCATACGCCTTATGCCTCCGGGTTTAAAGAATATTTTGGGAACAGATAATTTTGGAAGAGATATTTTTTCGCGTATTATGGCAGGCGGTATAAACTCACTATTTCTTGCTGTATGCACTGTAATAGGGGCAGCTATCGCAGGCAGCATACTTGGACTTTTAGCCGGCTATCTTGGGGGAATAACAGGCGAAATTATAATGAGAATTATCGATACCTTAAGTTCCTTTCCGGGAATCGTTCTTGCGCTTCTTTTTGTTGCCTTAATGGATAACAGTCAATTCAGTCTTTTTATCGCATTATTAATACTTTTTACGCCAAGTTATACACGTATTATGCGCACAGGAGCAATGCAGTATAAAAATGCAATGTTCATTCAGGCAGAAAGAATTCTTGGCGCCGGTTTTATACGCATTACTTTTATACATATCCTGCCGAACCTGACTCCTTCTCTTTTGTCCGCTTCTGTAATCGGTCTTTCAAATGCGATTCTGGCTGAGTCTGCAATGAGTTATCTTGGAATGGGTATCCAGCCGCCTCACCCTTCGTGGGGACGCATGCTCTTTGAATCGCAGGCATGGTTTTTTAACGCTCCGTGGTACTCCCTGGCGCCCGGTATTTTTATCATGCTAACGGTTATCGCTTTTCATTTATTAGGCGAAGGTCTTCGCCGCAGTTTCGGAGGACAGCATGGTTCACTTACTTAATGTATTTGGTCTTTCCGTCAGTGTTAAAAAAAACGGTAAATTACTAAAAATCCTGGACAATATAAGTTTTTCAATTGATGAAGGCGAAATACTCGGACTTGCCGGAGAATCCGGCTGCGGTAAAAGTATGACTGCTCTTTCAATTTTAAACCTTCTTCCAAAAGATATAGAAATAACAGGCGGAGAAATATTTTATAATGAACAAAACCTTGTAAAACTTGGTGAAAAAGATTTACTCAAAATAAGGGGTAGTGAAATCTCTCATGTTTTTCAGGATGTAAGGCAAGCGCTTAATCCGCTTATGAAAGCCGGTGCACAAATTGCAGAAATGCTTGAACTTGGCGCCGGCAGAAATAAAAAAAACCTTAAAAAAATAGAAATAAAAAAGCAGGTTTTGGAATTACTTGTTTCTCTGGGGTTTGAAAAACCGGAAAAAATATATAACGCTTTTCCACACCAGCTTTCCGGCGGAATGTGCCAGAGAATAATGACAGCAATCGCAGTAATAAAAAATCCCAGACTTTTAATCGGCGACGAGCCGTCAAGTTCCCTTGATGAAGAAAGCCAGCGCCAATGCCTTTCTCTTTTAAAGGATTTAAACCATAAAAATAAAATGTCTCTGTTTATAATTTCTCATGATTTATCCATTATACGGCAGTTCTGCAGCCGTTTTTTAATAATGTATGCCGGGAAAATTGTCGAAGAAGGTCCTTCTGATCTTTTATTTTCGCCGCTGCATCCGTATACCCAGGCGCTGGTAAATGCTATTCCCGGAAAAGACAAACGCGGAAAGGTTTTGGAAAATATTCCCGGAAAAGTTCCCTCAATAGATGACCAGCTAACCGGATGCCCCTTTGCCCCGCGCTGTCCAAGGGCAAAAGCCGGCTGCCTTGAGATATTCCCGCCGGCATTGCAAATTGGCAACAGAAAAGTTTTTTGTTTTTATCCTGCAACAGGAGAAACCGATGAGTGATACTACCCTGTTAAGCGTCAAAAATGTCTCAAATATTTTTACAGACCGAAGGCCTGTATCTGCAGGAAAATTAAATTTTTTCGGAGTAAAAGAATATAAACCGGTATTAAACCAGGTTAACATGGAAATGCAAACCGGCGAAATATTCGGTTTAGCAGGCAGATCCGGCTGCGGAAAAACAACACTTGCGCGCTGCATTCTGGGTCTAATCGATTACGAAGGAGAAATTCTTGTATATGGTCAAAAGTATTTAAAAAAGTCTTCTCAAATACAAATGGTTTTTCAGGATCCTGGCGCGTCATTAAATCCGGTAAAAAAAATCGGCTGGTTAATGGAAGAACCGCTGCATATTCATAAAACCGGAACACCGCAGGAGCGCGCGCAAAAAGTCGATGAAATACTGCATCGTGTCGGACTTGACCCTTCATACAAAACACGCCATGTTCATGAACTTAGCGGCGGCCAAAAACAACGCGTCTGCATTGGAAGAGCATTAATTTTAAATCCGCGACTTTTAATAGCAGATGAAGCCATAAGCTCTCTTGATGTTTCGGCAGGCGCGCAGATACTCAACCTGTTTGAGGAATTAAACAAAAGCCATGGGTTAAGTATTCTTTTTATATCTCACAATAAAGATGCTGTAGAGTATCTTTGCAGTAAAATTGCAGTAATGGAAAAAGGCCGGATAATTTCCGGTTCCTAAAAATTAATTCTTAAAACTATGTATAGGCGCCGGGATTCTTCCGCCGCGATTAATAAATAAATCGCTCTTTGCGCTGTTAACTGCCATTATGGGAGAGCCGCCCAAAAGACCGCCGAACTCCGCCCAATCGCCGCATTTTTTACCGGGAACGGGAATAACGCGCACTGCGGTTGTTTTATTGTTTACCATGCCAATTGCCATCTCATCGGCGATAATCGCGGCAATGGTCGCGGCCGATGTATCTCCCGGCAGCGGAATCATATCCAGCCCAACAGAGCAAACGCACGTCATGGCTTCAAGTTTGTCCAGAGAAATGGAACCGCTTTTTACCGCTGCTACCATGCCTTCATCTTCAGAAACAGGTATAAACGCCCCGGAAAAGCCGCCGACATGCGTCGATGCCATTACACCGCCTTTTTTTACCATATCTGTAAGCATGGCAAGCGCGGCGGTCGTACCATGAGTACCAGCTGCTTCCAGACCCATTTCTTCCAGTATGCGCGCAACAGAATCTCCTACAGCAGGAGTCGGCGCAAGTGATAAATCCAAAATGCCAAACGGCACTCCGATTCTGCGGGCTGCTTCCATTCCAACAAGCTGCCCCATTCTTGTAATCTTAAATGCAGTTTTTTTAATAACATCTGCAAGCGCATCAAAGTTCATATCGCGGCAATTTTCAAGAGCGGCTTTTACAACACCGGGACCGGATACACCAACATTAAGAATACTCTCTGCTTCTCCCACTCCATGAAAAGCGCCTGCCATAAACGGATTATCTTCCGGTGCATTGCAAAAAACAACTAGTTTTGCACAGCCGATTCCGTCTTTGTCCGCCGTGGCTTCTGCAATTTTTTTAATTGTTTCACCCATTAGCTTAACCGCATCCATGTTAATGCCGCTTTTTGTTGACGCTACATTTACAGATGCGCAGACCTGTTCTGTCTGCGAAAGCGCAGCTGACAAAGACTTGATTAACTTTTCATCGCCGCTGGAAATGCCTTTTTGAACAAGAGCCGAAAAACCGCCGATAAAATCAACGCCCAGCTCCTTTGCCGTCTGATCAAGTGTTTTTGCAAACAGTGTATAATCATTTTCATCACAGGAAGAAGCAATAATTGCAATCGGTGTAACGGATATTCGCTTGTTTATAATCGGAATTCCGTATTCAGTTTCTATATCGCAGCCTGTTTTAACAAGAGGTCCTGCTACCCGCAGCAATTTTTCCCGTATTTTATCACGGGTTGCTGAACCCGATGAACAAATACAATCCAAAAGCGAAACACCTAGGGTAATTGCGCGAATATCAAGTTTGTAGCGCAGAAACATATCGACAGTTTCTTTAATTTCAAACGGCGTAAATAACATAAATCACCTAAATGCGATGCATGGCAGAAAAAACTTTTTCGTGCATCAGACTGATACTTACATTTAATGTATCGCCAAGACCTGTTAGTTCTTTTTTTACCTGTTCAAGGTCTTTTGAATACGAGCTTAAGTTTACCATCATCATCATTACAAAGTTCCCGCTTAATACTGTCTGCGAAATATCTTCGATATTGATATCCCGTTCTGCAAGAAAAGCGGTAACCTTTGCAATAATTCCAACCTTGTCTGTTCCTACTACAGTTATTATTGCGTTCATAAACTTCTTAAAATCCTTTCTGCTTCGGCTCTGCCTGAATAATTCGGGTTACGGTTAATTAAATCCTGTAAATATCTTTTTGCCTCGGAGTTTTGCTCAAGTATTACCAGTGTTTTACCAAGTTCATAAATTGCATCCCAATTATCAGGCGTTAAACGAAGCACCTGCAAATAAGAACCCTGCGCTTTTTGGTGATCTCCGGAAGAAGCATATGCGCGCGCAAGATTAAATCTTACAGTAGCATCGTTTGGCCTTGAGTTTAATGCCCGTTCGTAATGAACAATACTGGAAGCCCAGTTTTCCTGTTTTGCATACACTGCGCCTAAATTATTATTTACTTCAAAGTTTGCAGGTTCTACAGCATATGCTTCATTTAAAAACCTTATGGCGTCGGCATTATTTCCCGCTGCCAATAAAAGACTGCCAAGGTTAATTCTTGGCCTTACATATCTGGGATCCAGGGAAGCGGCTGTTCTGTACGCAGAGATTGCCTGTTCTGTTGCACCCATACCTTCGCATGCAAGTCCCAATGTATAAACATATGCTGCATTAGATGGATTTGCATCAACTGCTATTCTTGCAAAATTAAGAGCTTCGGTGTTTTTCTTTAACTCTATTTTAACAACTGCCATATTGTAATTTGTCTGCGGATCCGAAGGGTTAATCTGAAGTGCTCTTGCAAAAACAGATTCTGCCTCGGCAAAATTTCCAGCCTGACTGTGAGCTGCAGCCAGTTCACACATCGTACTAAAATCGTTGGGATTATACTGAAGAGCGCTTGTAAACGATGCAACAGCTCCCCTTGCGTCTCCTCTTGCAGAAAGTATTCTTCCAATCTCGCGGTGCGCGGCTGCATAATCGGCTTTTATTGTAACTGCCTGCCTGTATGCAGCAAGAGCATCATCCTGCCGGTTTAACATGCGGAATGTTCCGCCAAGGTTATACCACGACGGCTCATAATTGCGGTTAATGCTAACAGCAGCCTGAAATGCATCTCTTGCTTCCGGGAAACGCCTTGCCATAAATAAAACCCTGCCCAAATCATGCGAGTACATAAAGTTGGTCGGATCAAGACGCGCTGCTTCTCTTAACTCACTTATTGCCCTTTCAGTCTGATTTGCGTCACGCGCTATACGTCCAAGCACATAACGCGGCAGCGCCTGAGACGAATCCTTTGCGACAGCGTCATTTGCAAATTGCGTTGCATTGTTAATTGCATCCCGTCCTGCGCTTGTATTTGAATTACTTGAACCGTAATCATAATATGCGTCCGCCATTTCAGATAACTTCTGCGATTCAAAGCGGGATTCTCCCGGCGGCATAGCTCTTCTTGCTTCAGAAAATAACTGATTGGCTCCGGCAGCATCACCCGAAGTTAGCCTTGCTTTTCCGTCGGCTACAAGGTTATTAATCCTGCGCATAATTTCCTGCAACTCACGCGAAGCCCTTGCAAGCTCTTCTTCCTGCGCTCTTCTGCGCGCTTCTTCAGCTTCTGCAGCAGCTCTTCGCGCAGCGGCAGCTTCCGTTTCAGCAGCCGACGCAGCCGTTGATGCAGCCGCAGCGGCTGAAGTATTTCCCGCTCTTTGAAGATTAGAAGCAAGCGCAGCATTTTGCCGCTGCTGTTCCTCAAGGAACCTGCGCTGCGCTTCAATCAGCGCTTCCGTGCTGTTACTGCTGTTGCGATCCATGCTTAAAATAGCCCGCTGAAGAGCGCGCGCATCTTCATCGTCGGGATTATCAATTAATAAACCATCAAGAAGATTTAACGCCCTGTCAAACTCTCCGCTTTCTGCGTATGTAGTCGCAAGCCGTATAGTATTGATTCTCCTGGCATCGCCGCTGCCGCCAATTGTTATATCGGAATCGCCGCCTTTTCGCGGCAGAAAAATGATCAACCCTACAATAAGGAGTATAAGCAGTACTCCCCCAGAGATAATCAGAATCATTTGTTGTTGTCGGCTCATTTTTTAATTCCCCCCCTTATTTTATCATCAATCGAGCACAAATTCACCTTCATAATGTTCAACACTTTCCGTACCGGAAGATATACCGCGGCTGGAGTCGGCAACCGACTGAAGCGATGCCGAAACCGTATCCAGAAGCTTTTGCCTTTCTTCGGCAAGACGGCGCTCTTCTTCTTCTGCCATAAGCCTTCTTAACTCGGCTGTTGCGGCTTCTGTACGAATTAAATTAATCAACTGTTCAATATTGGAACGCTGTGTAGAACGCGGATCAAGCCTAAGGTATTGCTCGTAATCCAAAAGCGCGTTCTGTGTATTCCCAACTTTAACTCTGGTATTTGCTCTGCCAAGATATGCGTTTGGGAATCCGGAGTCAAATCCAATTGCCTGGGTATAGTACTGCTCAGCCATATCATTAATTCCTCTTTGGAAATAAACATTTCCCAGATTATTGGCTACATTTGCAGATAATCTCCCCGCCGAAGGCAAAACCCGCCTGTAAATAGTTATGGCATCATCAGTTCTGTCAAGCTGTTCATATACAATGCCAAGATAAAGATAGGTAATTGCATTGGCAGGATCGTCAGATATTGCGCGCTCAAGGAAAACCACTGCCTGCGAGGGGTTATTTCGCATGAAAAATTCCTCGCCCCTGGCAAAATTTGACTGCCCGTAGCAAATGAACGATAAAAACATCAATATACAAATCATCGTGATTTTTTTTATCATTTTTCCTTCCTATTACATATATAATACACTAAAATAGTTATATATCCTATAATGAATATCGACAAAAAAGGACCCCGTATTGAAAATACTGTGTATTTCCGACCAAATTGACCCTCAGGTTTACTCGCCAAAGATAAAAGAGCGCTTTGCAGATGTCGATTTAATCCTTTCTGCAGGGGATCTCCCCATGGATTACCTGGATTTCATCATTTCCAGCCTGAATAAACCGCTTTTTTTTGTCTTTGGCAATCATCATACCGAAGACCTTAGACACTATAAAAAACTATGGAATACCCAAATGTTACAGGACGACAGCAACTATCTGGGGTGCGGTGCGATTCATCTGGGAACAAAAATAAAAACCGAAGGCGATTTTATACTTGCAGGCCTTGGAGGCTGCATGCGCTACAATAACGGCTTTAACCAGTACACGGATTTTGAAATGTTTATCGAAATAACCAAGCTTATTCCAAGGCTTATATGGAACCGGATTTTTAAGGGCCGCTATGTTGATGTCCTTTTAACTCATGCTCCGCCAAAGGGTATTCATGATAAAAATGACAGGTGTCATTTGGGATTTAAAGCCTACTTATGGTTTATGAAGGTGTTTAAACCTAAATTCCTTGTTCATGGTCATATACATTTATATGATTTAACGGACATCCGCAGTACAACCTGGAAAAAGACAACCGTAATTAATGCGTATAGCCATTATGTAATAAATTTTGGAGATTGAGATGACAATAGACTCAGTTACCCAGCAGGCTTATGCAGATTTTTCCCGCGCCAGAGGTAAGGCGATCCTTTCTCAGATGCAGAATTTCATGAATACCGATCGCGATAAATTACTCTCTTTTCATGATGTAAAAGACATATTAAAACCCAGAAATCAAGTCTACATGGGAAACAGGACAGTACCCATTAATATGGTTGCCGGAAGCGAAGGCAGATATCACGATTTTAACAAGTATTTTCTCCCCCGCAGGGAACATCTGCGCCAAAGGTGGCAAAAAGTTGATGAAGCCCATATAAAAGACATTATACTGCCGCCAATTCTGCTCTACGAAATAGGAGGGGTCTATTTTGTCCGGGACGGCAATCACCGTGTTTCTGTGGCTAAGACACAGGGCGTTGAGTTTATTGACGCAGAAGTAATCAGCCTTACAACAGAAATTAACATAAAACCATCCATGACCATAGAAGAACTTACCTATGCGCTTATTGCATATGAGAAAAATATTTTTTATAATGAAACATTGTTCGGCGATTTGACTGAATGCTGGGACCTTAATTTTAGCTCTCCTGGCCGTTATGATGTTATTTATAACCATATACTGGTTCATAAATATTATCTAAACGAAGATATAGAAGAAGAGCTGCATTTTAACGATGCTCTTGTTTCCTGGTACAATAATGTGTTTTTTCCTGTTATAACAATTATACGGGAACAATGGCTGCTGGTTCATTTTCCGGGCAGAACAGAATCCGACCTATATGTCTGGATTATTAAGCACTGGGATTTTCTTAAAAAGAAATACGGTACTTATTCCCTTGCCAAAGCCGCAGGGGACTTTTCTAGGAAATACGGACAGGACAAAGGTAAGTTTAAAAGAACACTGGCAATGTTAATTGGCAAAATATTTCGAAAGTAAAGAAGGAAGGAGCATGGCGGTTTTATCGATTCAGTCTCATGTTGTCTACGGATACGCTGGAAACACTGCCGCTGTGTTCCCTTTGCAAAGACTTGGCCGCGAAGTCTGGGCTATTAACACTGTAGAGTTTTCCAACCATACCGGTTACGGCGCATGGAGAGGCAAAATTCTTGGAGCAGAATTGGCTGCAGACCTTGTTATGGGATTAGAAGAAAGAAATGTCCTTAACCGCTGCGAAGCAGTACTCTCCGGTTACCTTGGCGATGCCGCTGTTGGAAAGGCAATTATCGATGCAGTAAAAAAAGTAAAAAATAAATCTCCCGGGGCATTATACTGCTGCGATCCTGTAATGGGTGATATTAGCCGCGGATTCTATGTAAAGCCTGATATACCGGATATTTTTAAAAACGAACTTGTTCCGCTTGCCGACATTGTCTGCCCGAATCAGTTTGAATTAGAAGCGCTTACAGGAATACAAATAACCGGCATTGACAGCGTAATTAAAGCGATAAATACCCTGCACGAAATGGGACCTTCCATTGTTCTTGTAACAAGTCTCATGGAAAAAGCAGGAGAAATAAATATGGCAGCATCGGATAAAACCAATATTTATAAAACCACAACTCCCAAACTGCCTTTAGGAAGCGGCGTTGCCGGAACAGGTGACATGACCGCGGCTGTTTTTTTATCGCGTTATCTTGAAACACGCAGCCTGGAAAAAACGCTTGAAATGTGCACTGCCTCTGTTTACGGCGTTTTAGAAGTTAGTTTAAAAACAGCATCAAACACGGGAAACCTTGTAGAGTTAAAACCAATCGACGCTCAGGAACAATTTGTATCACCATTACATTCTTTTAAGGCGGAAAAAATCAAATGAAGCAAACCGAAAACACCGACTGGAATAAAAGCAGCCCTTACGATCGATTTTCGTATTTTATTGCGTCAAAAATAGATCGTTATAAAGCGCTCTTAACCACTATCGAAAAACTTGAGCTAAACTCACTTGTTGTTTCTATTGCAGATCACAAGCATATTTTTATTTTTCCGCCGGGAAAAAAAATGCCGGGTATTAAAGGAAGCACTTTTCCTTTTGCCGGAGAAAGCCCTTATATATTTGTCGCTCACTACGATCGTGTACCGGGAAGTCCCGGAGCAAACGATAACAGTATTGCAGTTTTTCACCTTTTAAATGTTGCATTAAAATTTATCAAACAAGGAGTCAGCAACTGGATTATACTGTTTACCGATAAAGAAGAAATAAAAGACGGCGAGAGTTTTGAAAAACAAGGGTCATTTGCTCTTGCGCAAAAATTAAAATCATGGGGACTGGAAAAAGCCAGAATATACAATTTTGATGCATGCGGAACAGGCGATACTTTTGTTATTTCTACCATCACAGATCTTATTTTGGGAAATAACGATAATCCAAACATTTTAAAATTAAAAGACGCAATACGTCTTCTTAGCAATCATGTTCTGGAAACAACCTACAATCTCCGTTTTGACAAAGTACTGCTTGCTCCCATTCCGTTCTGCGATGACATAGGTTTTTTACGCGCAGGTTTTGCCGCGCAGACTATTACCATGCTTCCGTCTGCAGAAGCTGCGCAATACGAAGAGATCCTGCGTAAATATCCTGAATTTCCAAAACTGATGATATCCGGAGAAATTAAAACATCACCTGAACGCCGTCATTTACCTATTACATGGCGAAATCTTAACACTCCGGCAGATACTCCAGATCGCCTAACGCCGCAGTTTTTTGAAAAAATCTGTAACCTTGTGGAAAATCTTTGCAGGTAATGACTTTTTGATCCCCAGCATTTTGCTGTATGCTTCAAGCGCGCTGTCTCCGTAATCTCCGGAAAGAACTTTTTTTGTAAGGATTTTACCTAACTGCACTCCTTCCTGATCAAAGCTATTTAAGTTCCACATAAAACCCTGGAACATAACTTTATTTTCAAAGTGTGCAAGCAGGCTTCCCAGCGCTGCAGGGGTTAATTTTTTTCCAAAAATAAGACTGGAAGGACGTCCGCCGGAAAACTCCTTGTTGCGATCGTCACTGTCCTGCCCTTTCGCGAAAGCCACAATTTGCGCTGCAAGGTTTGCAGCAAGTTTCGTCTGGCTGCTGGAATTATCAACTTTAACGTCATCGTTTTTTTGGCTTTCTGTAAAACCTATAAACTGAAGCGGAATAATTCCGGTTCCCTGATGAAGAAGCTGAAAGAATGAATGCTGACCGTTTGTCCCAGGTTCGCCGAAAATAACAGGACCAGTATCGTATTTTACCGGTTCTCCGCTTCTGTTAACGCATTTTCCGTTCGATTCCATATCCATCTGCTGAAGATGCGCAGGGAAACGGCTGAGCGCCTGACTGTACGGCAGCACTGCTGTGTAAGGATATCCCAAAAAGTTTCGTTCCCAAATACCGATTAATGCATCAAGAAGAGCCGCATTTTTTAAAGCATCTTTGTTAAGGGCAAGCTTATCAGCTTCGGCTGCTCCTGCAAGGAAATCCTTAAAAACCTGCGGCCCAAAAGCAAGAGACAATACGCAGCCGCCCACAGCAGAACATGACGAATAACGGCCGCCGATATAATCATCAATGTAGAATGAATCCAGATATGCGCTGTTATTGGCAAGAGGACTTGTTTCGCTTGTAACGGCAATCATGTGTTTACTTGTTTCAAGACCTGCTTTTGTAAGTTTGTCTTTTACAAATAATTCATTGGCTAGTGTTTCCTGCGTTGTGCCGCTTTTTGAAACAAGAATAAAAAGGCTCGTATCAAGATCCACGGAAGCAATTACTGCAGAAGCATCATCCGGGTCTACATTGGAAATAAATTTTGCGTTAAGTTTCTTTTTTCCTTCTGCTTCTGCCCAATTTTCCAAAGCCAGATACAAAGCGCGCGGTCCAAGGTCCGAACCGCCTATGCCTATCTGGACTACTGTAGTAAAAGGCTGTCCTGTAGAACCAATAAATACGCCTTTGTGGACATCCGAAGCAAATGCGCAAAAACGCGCAAGTTCCTTGCGGTAAAAATCTCCGATATCTTTGCCGTTTTCTATAACCGGTTTGCCCTGCTCTCCTCGAGAAAGCTGATGTAATACTTTGCGGTTTTCGCCGGTGTTCATCACCTCTCCGTTAAGAAGCGCTTTATATTTTGCAATTAGTTCCTGCTCATCAGAAAGTTCCTGCAGTAATCGTATGCATTGACTGTCAACGGATTTTGCAGCCCAAGAATATTTTAATCCCCCAGCCATGGGTGTAATGCACTGGTCTACCCTTTTTGCATCAAGGTTATTTTTAAAATTAAAAGCCGGTTTTTTTGAATATTCTGTCAGTTTTTTAAAGCCTGCGGTTTTGTCAAAATTAATGTATTCCATGAAATCTCCTTTAATTACTATTAATGATAAACCAGGTTTTAGTATAATTCAAGTAGTACTAATTTTTACTGAGCAGCTCCAGGTGTCTCCCTATGTGTTTTACAAGAGCGCGGCGGTATTCGGTTTCACTTTGCTTCCATAAATTATACAAGCGGTCTTTAAAAGCAAAAGAGCCGTTTTCGTTTTTATGGTTTAGAATAAGTCCGTATGTAATATGAATAAGCTGGCGTGTTTCGTTGTTATTAAAAAGTCCTGGTAAATCTACGTCCTCTATTTCAGAAATATCCGGTATGTTAGATAAATCTGCTGTAACCTGATAATACTTTTTAGCCTCGCCGAAAACAGTAAGCGCAAAACTGTGAACCTCGCGGTAAAGCACTGGGTCTCTAACGGCAACTACACGCATGGCTTCCAGCCAGTTGGTTCCCGCAGTTTTAACATGGAACTGTCCTTTTGTTTCGCGGCCAATAACCGGAAACACGCTAAACTTGTCAGAGCCGGAATGAATACTTAACTTGTAGTTTAAACTTCGCGCTATTGCCGCATGGACTTTTATTTCTTTTTCAAATTGTGTAATATCTCCGATGTAATCTATTCCCTTCTGAAACTCTCCGCAAAAACGCGGCGCTATCGTAGCAAACAAAACGCCTGCATCTAAAAGCTCTCTTGCAACAAAAAAATGCTGCAATGGCGTAGTTACCGAAGCAGTCTCGTCTATGGAGATTTCCAAATCGGCATTGTATTTACCGTCAGTAAAAAACTTATTATAAATACTTGCGGCAAAATTAACCGCTTCTGCGTAAACTGTTAAACACTTACCAAGTTCTTCTTCAGAAAAAACAAGCGTAAAGTCTTCAATACTAAAAGTTTTATTCAAATATTTTTCTTTATATATTGATGGTATAGGTGCGCTGTCTGTAATAACATTTTCATTTTTTATATAATCTGAGCAATCAAGTGTTATCATGGTAAAACCAAGTGAAAGAGCATACTCAACATCTTTTTCGGTTTTTAGATGATCCCCATCTGCGCCAAAACCCTTTTTGTATCCTTCCCGGAATACGGCAAATGTTGCCGCATCAAGGACATCTTCGTATGTGCGGTTTGTTAAAGTCAGTTCCCGAATTGACTGTTGGGCAAAAACAGGAAAGATATCATTTGTAATAAAAAGATCGATATGTCCCGGAGCGGCAATTCCAAGCCTGTCTCCCAGTCCAAAGCTCTTGGGTTTTCCAAGACCCCGGACAGGAGCTGTCCATGGAAACAGCTTTCTTAAAACACACGCATTTTCGTGTGTAAGTTCAGCGCAAGATATTCCGCTGCCCAAATTTTCTATTGTAAACCCGGCAGCGCCTGTTTTAGCGGCTGCGCTATCCTGCTCTGCGATTATTATTACTGTTTTTCCCTCTATATTAGCCATAAAGAAAACTGTGGAATCAATATGATTTATTGACTTTTCATACGCTTCAAAACCTAAATACTGCATACTTTTTATTAACATTCCTTGCCTATTTTTACAATAGGATATAACCTGATAAATATGAAAAAAGATAAAATTAAAATCTGTTATATTGGCGGCGGCTCGCGCAATTGGGCGTGGGTTTTAATGCAGGATCTGGCCTTTGAAAAGGACATAAGTGGTACTATCGAACTATTCGATATCAGGCACAGTGATGCTCTGATAAACGAAGCAATCGGTAACAGGCTTATGGATGCTCATAACCCGGGCATATGGAGATTCCAGGCAAATCCTTCATTGCCGGATGCATTACACGGAAGCGATTTTGTTTTTATATCGATACTTCCCGGCGACTTTGATGATATGGCTGTTGATGTTCATGTTCCGGAAAACTACGGCATATATCAATCTGTGGGAGATTCTGCAGGAATCGGCGGCATTATCCGTTCACTGCGAACGGTACCGCAGTTCAGGAAGATTGCCAAAGAAATAAAAAAACACGCGCCTAATGCATGGGTAATAAATTACACAAACCCAATGAGCGTTTGCACCCGTACATTGTATATGGAGTATCCCGGAATAAAGGCATTTGGCTGCTGCCATGAAGTTTTTCATACTCAAAAACTTCTTGCAACAGTATTGGAGGAATCAGGTCTTGCTCCAGCCGGCAGCATTAAACGCGAAGATATCAAAGTAAACGTTCTTGGCTTAAATCACTTTACATGGATTGATAAAGCAACTTGGAAAAATACTGATATATTCCCAATATATTTAAAATTTGCAGAAAAATATGCTGATACAGGTTTTAGAAAAAAAAGTGATGGCGCTGCAATAAACGAAGATGAACTTGAGAGACAAAAACTGTTCGGTTCGACAGACCGTGTAAAAATGAATCTTTTCCGCCGTTACGGTTTAATCGCCGCCGCTGGTGACAGGCACCTTGTTGAGTTCTGCCCTCATTCCTGGTATTTATCTTCGCCGGAAGAAGTTGAACGCTGGGGATATGCGCTTACGCCTGTATCATGGCGGATAAAGGATCAGGAAGCGTTAAAGCAAAAAGCCATTGAATACCGCGACGGGACACAAGTGATGACACCTGTTGAATCCGGCGAAGAGGGTTTAAAAATAGTTAAAGCGCTTCTTGGACTTACAGGCATTACAACAAATGTAAATTTTCCAAACGTTGGACAAATGCCGGATATCCCCATGGGAACTATCGTAGAAACAAATGCAAATTTTAAAAAGAGTAAAATTGAACCTGTTGCAGTCAGAAGTCTTCCTTCCGATATAAGAGCTCTTATAATGCATCATGTATTAAGCCAGGAAGGAATTGTAGAAGCAGTTTTTGAAGACGACATGGAAAAAGTATTTCGTATTTTTTCTCAGGATTTGGAAGTTCAGAAACTTTCGCTTTCTGATGCACGTTCCATGTTTAACGAAATGTACGCAAAAACCATGAGAAAATAATGATAGACAGGCGAAATGTAATAGAAAGACATAATCCCTGTTACAAAGAAATAAAAAAACAAACTCCGTTATCTGTTGGGAACGGTAAGTTTTGTTTTACCTCCGATTTTACCGGCCTGCAAACCTTTTTTGACGAATACTCAGCTTTAGATGATGCATTCCCGCTTTGTACAATGGCAGAATGGGGATGGCATTCCTATCCGCAGGACAAAAATGACACAGCTCTCCTTCGCCTTACACCGTATGATACAAACGGACGAACTGTCTATTATGCCTCTGATGACTCAAATCAGGAAGAGTTATTTAAACAGATAAGAATTAATACGCATAAGTTTCACCTGGGAAAGATTAGTTTTGAGTTACCGGATAAAAAGTTATCAATTTTTGATTGTAAACCTGTTCGCCAATTACTCCTATTGTGGGATGGACTTTTGTTTTCTGAATTTATTATTGATAACGAAATTGTAAAAACAACTACCTTTATTCATCCTGATGAAGATACTTTATATATAAAAGTTACTTCGCCTTTATTAGATAAAAATAAATTAAGGGTAAATATTACCTTTCCTTACGGTAGTCACAAAAAAACTGCCGCGGATTTTACTGTTCCCCAAAAACATACAACGCGGCTTTGCAAGTCAGACAATGGCTGTGTAGTTGAGCGAAAACTTGATAATACTATTTATAAAGTAATAATTAATGGTTATGGTTTTTATATTGATTCTGATGAACGCAGGCACATCGTTAACATAAATCCCCAGGATGAAGTTATTTCTTTTAGCGTAAGGTTCACTCAGGAAAACGAAACTTTACCGCCGGACTCATATGAAAATGCGCTTATTAAATGCAGAGCATTCTGGGAACAATACTGGTCCTCTGGCGGCTTTATCGACTTTGCAGGTTCAAAAGACCCCCGCGCTGCAGAGCTGGAACGCAGGATTATTCTTTCGCAGTATTTAATTGCTATTCAAAGCAGGGGAAAACTTCCGCCTGCAGAAACCGGCTTAACCTGCAATAGCTGGTACGGCAAGTTTCACATGGAAATGTACTTTTGGCACCATGCACATTTTGCTCTTTGGGGAAGAATAAAAGAATTAAAAAGAACTTTTGAATATTACAAAGAGATTCTTCCGGTTGCAAAGAAGATCGCCGCTTCCCAGGGGTTTTCCGGAGCGCGCTGGCCGAAGATGTGCGATCCTTCAGGAGAGAACACGCCTTCGTCTGTGGCGGTATTTTTAATATGGCAGCAGCCGCACCCAATCATGCTTGCAGAACTTATTTGGCGCGCAGAAAAGGATGTGTCTTTCTTGCATGAATACTGCGAAGTTATTATCGAAACTTGTGAGTTTATGAAAAGTTTTGTTAAACTTGACGGCGAGCGCTATGTATTGGGACCGCCGTACATTCCTGCGCAAGAGAGGCATGATCCTGCTCTTGTTTTAAATGCCGCATATGAACTTGAATATTTCCGCTATGGTTTTCGTACTGCAGATGTCCTGCTTACGCAAATAGGCTGTCAGAAATGTTACGGCGACATTGCAGATAAATTGGCTCTTCCAGCCGTAAAAGGCGGCGTTTACCTATCACACGAAAATTGCCCGGACACTTTCAGCAGGCTGCCTTTTTACACTGACCACCCTTCTATGCTTGCCATGTACGGCGTCCTTAACAGCGATGAAAAAGACAAAGGCATTATGTCAGCGACACTGGACAAAGTCCTGGAAGTCTGGAAAAAAGAAACCTTTTACGGCTGGGACTTCCCAATGATGGCTATGACTGCCTGCCGTCTTGGCCGTTACAAAGAAGCGGTTGATTTACTTTTAATGGACAGCCCAAAAAATACCTGGCTGGAAAACGGCCACAACAAAATGACAGGCGACGATGCCTTGCCACTGTACCTGCCCGGTAACGGCGGCTTATTGCTCGCCGTCGCAATGCTTGCCGCAGGCTACGGCGAAAAACAAGGCTCGTCCTTCCCCGAGGGATTCACCGCGGAGGTTGAGGGGATCTTGGGGTATGTGTAGAGGGGATATCCGAGTAAATAAAAAAAAGACCACCCTTTGGGTGATCTTTTTTTTCTCCCTAGCGCGGGTTCGCCTTCCAGTCGCAAACATCCTGTTTGCTCCTTACAGGCCGTCTTTTTTGCTAATCCGACATCCCTGTCGGATTACCTTTCGGAACCTTTCGGTTCCTCAAGG
>WQXC01000017.1 GCA_009785045.1 Treponema sp.
ACAAGTTCTTGTTTCAAAACCTACTGGATTTACTACAGTCGCATTGGTTCCTTGAATCCAGTTGTTCCAATCGTGTCCGGCAAGTACAACCGCTTCTAGATTTGGTTCATCACAGCCTTCTCTAGTACATGAACCCGGTATACTATCTGTTGTACAAGTAGCAGGTATTGTATCGAATATATGCGTAGCTAAGTCAATCTCTCCAATTTCTTGTGTTTGTTTATCATCGCACAACGAACAGATTTTCTCCTGTATTTCTTTCTCTACACAGGTTGCTTCTATTTTTGTTGTCCATTCGCTGTATTGGTGAGAACATTTATTTTCTACATTCCAAAATGGGTTTTCGCACGCGACAAAAATAATCGTGAAAATTAATATAATCGCAATAAACAAACACTTCCTCATATACACCTCCAAAAAATCTTCTTCTCAATCCGCGTTAATCTGCGATAATCCGCGGACCCAATTCTTAGTCCTAATCTTCCAGAATCGTTATCTCAATCCGTCTATTTGCTGCCATGCCTTCGGGGGTGGCGTTGCTGGCTATTGGACGGTCGGCGCCGTAACCTACGGTGGTGATGTTCTCGGGTTTTATTGCGTTAAGTACTACAAGAAAAGACGCGATGTTCTCCGCGCGTTCACGAGACAAGCGCAGCATAGCGTCTCTTGTGCCGGCTTGTGCAGTGTGTCCGGAAACCTGTACCTTTACGTTTGGAATACGGCGCAGGATGTTTGCTGTTTCTACAATTTTCCAGCGTTCTGATTCATATAACACTGCAGAGTCAGGCATAAATTGAATATTCTGTAATGATATTCTGATACCTTCGTCTGTTACTTCTACAACTGTTTCTGTCATGCCATGTTCTTGCAGTATGGTAGCGATGTTTTCCGCCAGTGCTTCGCCTGTAAGATTTTGATCAAACTTTGTTTCTTTAACTCTTTTTATCGTTGGCATGCGTATTCCTGCTACAATTCCAGCACCCCATACTACCGGGTAGCCTACACGTCCGTAGGGTTCCAGGTAAAAGTTACCCATAGGAATACGGATACCGCCTCTAAGTTCAGTTATAAATGCCATGGGAGCGCCTTCAACATCGACATAATTGTAGCCTGCGTTAATCTGAGCAAACCAACCATCGTGTTTAAGGCTTAAAAAATACCAACGGAACATACCGGAGAACTCGAGTACATTGATATCATTGAAGTTTGTGCTGCCTGTTATATTTACACCCAAAGCAAATTGGGTAGCCAAATTTACATCAAAGTTAAACAGAACTCCCCCCGCAAAGTTTTCCGGGGAGTTCATATTCATTTCAACGCCAAAACCAACGGCGAAAGCGTGGGTTGAGCGGCTTTTATCTATTATTTCGTCCGGCAGAGCTCGGGGGGGGGGGGGTATTTTCATCTGCAGACAAACTAGCCGCTGTCAGCATTATAAACGAGGCTAACAAAACAATGCTAGTTTTTCGCACAAATTACTCCTTTCCCACCATATAATCGGCTATTTTACCACCGGGGTTTGTGCTGTGTCGCCGGGCATGTTTTTTAGTGTGGGTAGACTGCCGTTAACAATATTCCAGATGTTCGTATTGTTCCATGTAGATAAATTCCATCTAGGAGCACCACCACCCTGCTCTGTCCACCAGGTTGCAGTGTTCCAGTTAACGTTCGAAATGTTTGAACCAGCCGGATTACTAGTTGTATTTCCAGCAATTGATTCATCATTCACAGTCATATCACTTCGCGCGTAAAGACCAGATAAACCGTTAACACCACTCCCTATAACACGATTAATACTCGCAGGACCAGTAATCGCTGGATTCAACGCAACGCAATTTCTCACTGTGCCAGTTTCATTATGTCCAACAATACCGCCAACATTTAGAGGGCCATCTTTAACAGTTCCTGTGGCATAGCAAAATTCGATAGTACCGCCGTTATATCCCGCTACGCCGCCATAAGATTGCGCCATACCAGTACCAACTGAGTTATAATCTATGTCTCCTGTAGCGTAACAGTTTTTAACATTACCAGTGGTTTGATTAGCTCCTATAACACCACCAAGATTTCTATATCCTTTAATATTCGCTTCAGAGAAGCAGTTTTCTATTTTGAATGAATTGTCTCCTACTACACCGCCAACAGCGTTCATTCCGCTTATGTTTCCGGTAACAAAACAATTAAAAATTTCACCAAAATTGTATCCTGCAATACCACCAACATATTGGCCGGTTACAACAATATTAACATCAACTAATCCAAGATTAACAACTTCACCATCTGTGCCAATATAACCAAATAACCCCTGATTATTACCACTGTTTGTAATACTTAGGTTAGAAATGACTTTACCATTACCGTAAAATTTGCCGGTGAAACGATTTTGTGCGTCACCTATCGGTTCCCAATTAATACCAGCAAGATTAAGATCTGCAACCAGCTCATATTGCTCATCGAGCGTCCAGAGTTTGTACGGTTCAAGGTTAGCGTCTCCTCTACCCACCATTTGCATTTCATATTCATTTGTGACATAAAATGCATCTGGCATGATTAGAGTTACCCAATATTTTCTTTCATCACCATTTCCAGCAGTTACAATAAATTCTTTATCATCACTAAAATTAACAGGGGCACTCATTACATGATTAATAAAAGCGCCTGTATATATTACAGAAACATTTAAACTGCTTTTGTCTGTTCCCCTGGGAACCATGATACGAACTTCACCATCATTTTCATCTATATTGATAATTTCGAGAAGTTTACTGTTTTCCACATTAGTAATCTCAAAATGTACAATCTCTTTCCAGTTTGTATTAATCGGGAGTGTAATCGGAACGGAAGAGGTTCTTCCTGCAATAATCGTCACCTTAATCGTGTTTTCTCCAACGGGGAAACCTACTGCGTTAAGAGCGGTTAAGGTAATTTCCCAATTGCCTTCGGCAAGTGAAATGGAAACTGTATCGCCGGCGTTGTGGACTTCCATATCTTTTTCGATGGGACCGTTAAAATTAATATTAAATTTTAAGGTGTTTGCAAAATCGTTGGAAATTCCAACGCCGGAGCGGGCATCGCTGCTGCCGGGAAGCCTTATCACAAGGGTTCCTGTTTTGGAAGAATCTCCAAGCGGACACGAAATAACTAATGTTACTATGATTAATAAAAATATAATTTTCTTCATTTTCTACTCCTTCTTACTTGCTCTCAAGTGTCATATCTGTAACAAAAAAACCTTCGCCAAGCGGCCTTAAAGCTCCCGGCATTGAGCCCTGTCCCGGCAATGGGGGAAGAGCGCGGTTTGAATCTCCGGCGTCAAATGAATTTACCGCTTTTCCGGTTTCTGAATCAACAAATGAACTTTGTCCGCCGATTACTATCACCGGCTGACCGCCTGCTGCTGAGCTAAACCTGACAGTTCCTTCGTTCACTCTAAGATTCATAAAGTCCATTTCAAAATTTGTTCCGCGCACAGACGCCGTAGATGACGGCGTTTGAACATTAAAGTTCACTCTGCTTCCTGAAGGAGGAGCAACATCGACTCTTACTCTTCCGGTGCGCAGTTCAAGGTTGGTGGTGGCTTCGGTGTTTTCCATATTTATAATATTTTCCAGGCTTAAGTTTGTAAGAGAGCGCACCATGATGGTCGAACTTCCTGTATCAAGTAAAGCCGTGCTTTTAAATCCGGTTGATATGATTGTCGCGTTTCCTACGCGATCTCCGACTCTGGCGGCTGTCCAGTTTGCCGCACCTGGCGCTTTAAGCTCCACAGTTCCGGTAAGCTCTTTAATTACTGCGCTCTGATTTTGCGCAAAGAGACTTGCTGCCATTAAAAAAATAATTAACACTATCGCTAATCGTTTCATACTTCCTTTTCCTCCTAATATTAAAACGACATCATTATACTGGCTTTTATTTTCCACAATGTTTTAGTATCTGCATAAATATTTCCCAGACCCGGGAAAAATAATCCGCATCCCAAAGAGGCGCGCAGGTCATCATACGGCTGCCAGGCAACAGAAGCCTGTAATTCGCATCCGTAAATACTTCCATCCACTAATGGATCTTTATATGTTCTAAAAAAGTAAGATAACGCAGCGTCTGCAAGCAAATCACCGCGAAGCCTTGCTGTATAATCCGCCGAAATCAGCGCAAGGCCGGAAATAGTTTCCGAAAAAATTAATCCCATCGCAGGAGAAGAGACTGGAGCAAATGCATAAGATGTATCGTTAAACGGACCGGAAGTAAATTTACAGGTTACCCTTACTCCGCTGTCAAACTCTGTCGGCATATCCATTCTGAATCTGGCAAGCGCGCCAAAAGCTGCGTTAACCTCGTTCTTTCTTTCCATTAATTCAAACAAAGCGCCAACGGCAACACCCGCTTTATTCTGCGGGAAAAATTCAACCATTGCCTGAGCGTACTGAGAATGGAGAAAATCGCTGGCACCGTTTATATCAAATTGAAACAGGGTTTCAAGTGAAAGCAAGTATTCTTCCTGTATAGGAAGATCATAACGGGCATTGGCAAAAAATCTGCTGGAAGCAAAATAATTATCTTTATCAACAAAATTAAATGCATCGGTTTCTGTCATCATTATTTGCGCAGTTTCCTTGTAAAGCAGACCTGTAAAGAAAAGACCTGCATTTAAATAACCAACAGGCAAACCGGTTTCTATTTTAACGCCGTCAAAAAGACCGTAAGCTGTCATTCCAAGGCAATCGGAATAGGTAATACGGCCGGCTTCGATAAAGAAATTATCCTGCAGACGGTATCTGGCGCTAAAACGGGAAATTTCCGGCACAAGAGCCGGGGAACCCCACCCATCATTCTCGCCGCTTTTTGAACTGCGGTACTTAAGAGACAATATGCCGGATAGATATACCGACAGTCCTTCGCCGCCATCCCACGAAAACCATGGAATAAAAATCGGGTAATAGACAAATGCTTCGTTATCAAACTCGAATCTTTGATCTGTTAAAAGTCCATAATCATATGAAAAAGCAAAACCGGTAATAAAGGCAAACAAAATTAACAAAAGGAGAAAACGTTTCATTGCTCTCCTCCTGTAAAGTTAATTGTGTTCCCCAGAATATGCAAAAACCTCTGCCCGGATACTGTCATAGCAGGATCAGCGGCTCCCTGAATTAAAGAGCGGTTTACCATCGCCCTGAAAGCATAACGCGGTCCGGGAAAAAACTTGTACATAAGACCGCCCTCAATTTCGAACGCGCTGGTAATTAAAAAAGAAAGGTTTGCAAGTTTTATTTCGTCCTGCGGGGAAACTTCGTCCGGAAGCCAGCCTTTTTCCTTTGCCAGATTGAACGCGGCTTCAGCGGTATTCGCATCAGTTTCTATGCCGGAAGAAGCAATCACAAAGCGGGCTGCCTGTTCAAAGGTAATGGCAGAGCTTTGTAAAATGGTTTCCAGTTCGTCAGCCTGAGAAGGCGCTCTAACCTGCTGCGCCGCTACGGCTCCTGCTCCCAAAAATATAAAAATAAGGGATAAAAACGCTATTTTTAACATAATTGAAGGGTGGCGGCAAACTGCTGAACTAATGGCAGAAATGGGGAAAAACCTGCATTTGGCGGTTCTTTGGTACATCAAGCATATTTTACAACATTTATAGATAATTGTAAAGAAAGAGAAGAACTACAAAAGAGAAATTTTCTTATTTTCCTACGCAAAACCTGCTGAACATCTCTTCCAGAATGTCGGCTGTGGAAACCTCTCCGGTTATCTCCCCCAACGAATTAACGGCCTCCCGTAAAAGAGGGGCAATCAGGTCGAGCGGCTCTTCCCGCTCTGTCAGCGCGAGAGCTTCCTCCAGCGCCAAACAGGCTGCATCCACAAGTTTTTTCTGGCGGACTGTACCAAGCGATGCTGCTGCAGAAGGTTCTGTATGCAGCTTAAGATCCGCGCCGCCTGCAGCCTGCTTTACAATAGCTGATGTAACAGCGGCGTAGACTTTATCAAGACCTTCGCCGGTTTTTGCGCTGACACAAATGGGAGCCCTGTCTGCTGCCGGAAAGAGATTTAAAACGGTATTCGGTAATGGTGATAGGTCACATTTGTTCCAGACAAAAAAGTGTTTTATGTCTGCCTTCTGGATAAAAACATTGTCTTCGTCTGTGATACCAAACGCGCCGTCAATTAAATATAAAACAATATCCGCTTCTTCCAGAATTTTCAGGCTGCGTTCCACTCCGATTTTTTCAACGGAATCGCCGGTATCGCGTAATCCTGCTGTATCAATAAGCCGGATTGGAATGCCTTCGATGGTGACCCATGCTTCTATCCAGTCGCGGGTAGTGCCTGGAATTTCGGTAACAATGGAACGATCTTCTTTTAATAGTGCGTCAAAAAAACTGGACTTGCCTGCGTTGGGACGGCCAGCAATCACAAGGGTTATTCCTTCCTGATAGATTCGTTCTAATTGCCAGGAAGCGGATAGTTTTTTTAACCTTGCCAAAACATCCAGCGCGATATCTTTTTTTGGAAGCTTTCCTGCAATTTCTTCGTTGTTGTCGGCGCTTACTTCTTCTTCTGAATAATCAAGATATATTTCTGCTGCGGCAAGAACCTGAACAAGCAGATTTTTAATTTCGTTTATTTCTGCCTGCAGAGAACCGCCAAGACGTTTAACGGCATGACGGCGGCTGGTTTCTGTTTTAGCGGAAACTAGTTCCATGACAGATTCGCTTCTTGTAAGGTCGAGTTTGCCGTTCATAAAAGCGCGGAAGGTAAATTCACCGGGAAGCGCATCCTGAAAACCTGTTGATTTCAAAACAGCCATTACAGCTTTTCCGGCGGATAAGCCGCCGTGGCAGCAGATATCGACACTGTCTTCGCCGGTGTAGCTTTTTGGAGCGCGAAAAACAGAAACAAGGACTTCATCGATCTTTTGCGCATTGTCAGCTATCCAGCCGTGAACAACTGTGTTACCCTGCGCATCTTTTAAATGCGGCGCGGTTTTTGCTCCTGTTGCAAAAACAGAAGACACTAAATCTATTGTTGATTTACCTGAACAGCGAATCAGTGTAAGCGCGCTGTTTCCCGGAGTAGTTGCAAATGCGGCAATCGGAGATTCGTCGCCATAATGCCTTATGCTACTACTTGTCATTTTTTTTATCCCACCATGTATCGAACTCTGCGCCGCCAAGACGTAATTTTAAAAAGATCCAGGGAGCCAGAACAGATACCCATAAACTTATAATCGTGCAGCATAAAAAACAATAAAGAAAAATATTCTGATTTTCAGAAATAACAATAATTATTTTTTCTACCCTGTATACAATCAATGCAAGGCCGGTTGTGCCGATAAGAAAACGCCCGATTAATACAAGCGTTATTGGTATTATTTTCTTTTGCAGAATAACAGAGCTTTTAAAACCAATAAAACGTTTATTAAAGCAATAACCTGCTCCCAAACCAAGCATGATTCCGGCAGGTAATATTAATTTTACATCCGGAATATACATAATCATGATAAACGAAACCGCAGCAGAGGCGATCATATAAGTGCGAAAACCGCCTTTAGTAAGAAGTTCTTCTATCTTTTTGCGTAAGAACAAAAACCCGCAAAAAAATACCGCAAAGATAATCCAGCTAAAATCAATATCAACAGGAATGTTCCCGCTTAAATGTTTGTATATTAATATAACCCATATAGAGAGCACAATCGTTATACCCAATTGCAGCCCGACCTTTTCATCAATACACCAGTAAATAAAAAAGGGAAAAACCAAAACCAAAAAAATCCATTCCATTTTAAAAACCCTCAAAAAAAGTCTGACGCAGGCGGTTAACCGCGGAATTCTGTGCAGCAGTTAATGTTACAGAAGAAACTGTAACCGACATCATATTTCTAACATAATTCTGCATCAATGTCCTGTCTGCGGTAACTAAAATAAAGAAAATATATTCTTCCAGCGGCTGTATATTATCATTATTGGTTCTTGCTTTAATCCAATAGGTATCTTCTTTTAATATACCGGGATATATGCCTCTGTATGCATTTTTGGTCATCGTCTCAAAAAAAGCGCCGTATTCATCATCCGGATACAAAGATGCTGTTAAATACATTCTTCTTTCTATTCTTACAGCCGCAAGTACGGGGAAATCATATGATGTAGAAAAAAAATCTTCCCATCTTTTTAAAGCGGTAAAATTTACCCCTTCGTTAATTGCAATAAAAACAAATTTATTACTGTAAGCTTCCAGCTTTTCAACCGCTTCTATTCCGCCGTCAAGATACGCGCTCAGCCATAACGGTATTGAACCAACAGCGCCGCTTTTTGTTTCGATAATATTTTCGCGCTCAACAGGCACAGGTTTTTCCGCTTCGTATATGCCGGATTCGGGAACCGGGAAATGATTTACGGTATTTTGACTGATACACGAAGATATTATTATTACAATTAATAAAAAAGCTGGTGTTTGTAAGTTTATTTTCATATTTTAAATTTTAATAATCAGCGGCTGAAACCGGTTGATTTTCGTTTATAATTGGCTTTAATTCCGCGGCAATTATATCCATTGGCGGCATGTAGTATAAAGCAAACTCATCCCATAATACATTAAATTCTGCGGGAACAAATACATTAGCCTGCTCAGCAGGAGAATCCGGTTCTGCGGCTGGTTCCTGCAGAAAACCAAGCATTATTTGAAAATCTTTAAGAACATCAACATTAAGAGCAATTGGCTTTGTTATTAATTCATTATCAATAAAATCTCCAATAATATTAATCTGCGCCGTCAGTAAACCCTTATTTACAGAAAAATTTATTCCGGCAGTAATAAATGAATTATCTTTTTTTATGCCGGGAATTTCTTCAGATGATTCGTCTGAAGCTGCCGGCAAGCTTATAATCTGCGAGACAGTTTTTAATGGAGAGATCAATTTTAAAATGAACTTTTCTTCTTCCATGGATAAATTAATACGGATATCATCGGATGAACCAAATAAAACAGACAGAATACCGCCGCTGCTTAAAGAACTAAACCGGAATAAAGCCTGCCATGTTTCTATCCCTTCGTTTAAAACCGGTATTTTTGGAAGACTAAAAACATTATTAAATCCTGAAGCAATTCCGTAAGTTCCGTTTAAACCCATCCATTTAATTTTATTACTTCCGGCAGGTTTTAACGCCCTGTCTGCAGCAGCAGGCGTTCTGGAATCAAACAGACTGGATTCCAATGTATACCAGTGTGTAAGCTGCGGAACATTTGCAGAAATAAGATGCACATCTATTGCTTGGGAAGAAACAAGAAGCGAAATTTCTTTTTGATATCCCGATAATTCATCTAAACTTTCTGCCGGAAATATTTCGGCGCGAAGCGCAAAGAAACCGCTCTGTTCGGGCGCTTTCCAGAACAACTGCCCGGCGCCTTCAGAAAAATATCCTTCGCTGATTTTATTCCTGCCGTCAAACCAAACGATATACGGATCTAACAGTTTGTCAAAAAACAAATCTACCTCCAGCATTACAGTGGCTCCTCTGGGAATTAACTGCGCGCTGTCTGAAATACCAGGCAGAAAAACATTTATACCGTTAAAATAAAAAACAGTTTTGCCAAGATAAAAGAAAGTTTTTTCGGTTCTTTGCAAAATATCTTTTCCGCTCATAACCTGAGAAATCATGGTATATCTGCCCATTGGCAAATTTCCCGGTATTGGGAATGCCGGCATGTCATTAAAATTTGCTATGGGGATTATTTTTTCATCGCCGTTTTTTTCAGGAGCAGATTCCTGCGCTTCTGCCGGTTCTGCGCTTTCAGAAAAGTCACCGGATTTTTCGCTATCGTTTTCATCAGTATTATCATCAGAGACTTTCGAAACACTCTTAAGCTGCTCCTGAGCAATTTTGGCTGCCTCCGGATCAAGGTTATAAATAACCCTCCACCCTTTAATCTCTCCTTTGGAATCCCTTAAAAAAACCATAAGGGCAGTTATATCCGGATCCTCGGAAACAGATTCTTCAAAAAATGGATTTATTATATCGCCGTGCTTAGCGTAAGAACATTCATCCAGCGGGATATCGTTAATTTGTACATTTAATTTATAAGTTCCGGCAGATGGTAAAATGGCATCCATGGCTTCACAGCCGCCCAGAAGCAGGGTGATAAAGACAGCAGAAACGAGGATTGTATATTTTCTTATAACATTTTGGACATACATACCCAATATAAATATAACACCAAATATGGAAGGAATCAACAAGAAATATTTCAGGCTTATCGTTTTACGCTGGTATATGCCGTTTTAATCGAATATACTGATTTATATGCGAACAAAGGCAATCATACATTTAAACCGTTTTAAAAACAATTTTTGTTCTGTTCAGGCTCGAATTGGCAGCAAAAGACATATTTGTGTATCAGTAAAGGCTGATGCTTACGGCCACGGAGCGCTGCAAATAGCAAAAAAAAGCCTGGAATTAGGCGCATATTGTCTTGGGGTGGCAACTGTCGCAGAAGGAGCAAACCTTAGAAAAGGCGGAATTAAAGCGCCGATAATGCTGCTTTCGCAGTCTCATCCCAATGAAATTCCGGAAATAATTAAATCAGACCTTACCCCTTTTATTTCGGACATCGAATTTGCGTCGATTTTAAATGATAGCGCCAAAGCGGCAAAGCAAAAAATACCCGTTCACATGAAAATCGACTCCGGCATGGGAAGAATTGGCTGTTCAGTAAAAGAAGCTGTTTCTCTTGCCCGTCATATTGCTTCTTGCACAAAACTTAAACTAACAGGCACGGCAACTCATTTGGCTGCCGCAGACTCGGCAAACCCTAAAGACATTGAATACACCAATCAGCAATTAACAGGTTTTAAAAAAGCGGTAACAGCAATTAAAGCTGCAGGTATCAACCCTGGTATAATTCATGCTGCCAACTCCGGCGGAATAATCCTGCACCCGGATTCCTGGCTGGACATGGTAAGACCGGGGATTCTTCTTTATGGTTACAAAGCCGTACATGAGTATGAACTCCCGCTTGCCAACATGAAAAAAATATCAAAGTTAAAAACATTGATGGTAGAACCTGTCATGGAACTTATAAGTTCTGTTGTCTTAATAAAAAAGATAAAAAAAGGCGAGAGTGTTTCTTACGGCAGAACCTGGATTGCAGAAAACGATACATACATAGCAGTTCTTCCTGTAGGTTACGCTGATGGTCTTCCGCGCCTAGCCAGCAACAAGTGGCAAGTGGTTATTAACGGCGAAGAATACCCGTTGGTTGGACGCGTATGCATGGATCAATGCTGTGTTGATCTTGGACCAAAACCTGTAGTGCAGCGCTGGGACGAAGCGTTAATTTTTGGTGCAGATATTGTTCCTGAACAATCTGATAAGCCGGTTATTAATCACAGTGCAGCTGCTCTTGCGGATGTAACCGGGACAATACCCTACGAAATAACGTGTAATATTAATAAAAGAGTGCCGCGAGTGTATAAATAAGCATATAAAAAAAAGCCTGATCTGACCACTCAAAGCTTAGCTTTGAGTGGTCAGACAGGCTTTTTTATGGTGTGCGCTAAGCGCGTTAGATTATAAATGCAAAGAATAATGCGAATATTACATACACAGCTGTGCATCCAACCGCTGTATACGGCAGAATATGTTTAAAATCAAGTTTAAACATAGCAAGGTAAGGAAGTGCCCAGAATGGCAGGAAGCCGTTGGTTGAAAAATCGCCTGCAGTATACGCAAGTATCATTTTACTTAAATGAACATTATTTTCAACTGCTACTTCAAATGCATAAGGAGCAACGACCATGAATTTTGCCGCACCGTTGGGAACTGCTATATTTACAATTGATGTATAAAGGTATGTCAGGAACGGCCAGTTACTTTCTGTTGCAAAAGACATAAAGAATTCTACAAAGACTCTGTTTAATCCAGTGTAGGTGATGATACCAAAGATACCTGCATAGAACGGGAATTGAATAATAACACCCCATGTCTGACCAAGTGACATCTGTACCATTCTGATAAAGGCATTCGGTGTGCCGCTGAGTAACAGAGCAATAACAAGCATGAGCATGTTAAAGTTATTAAAATTCAATGAGCCGTCTACAGCAAAGAATCTAACTACCCATACAAGACCAAATGCGCCAACTATAAAATTGACGATAGGGCTGTTATCCAGCGCTTCTGCAACAGAAGTCGGCTTGGGTCTTACTTGAGTATAAAGTTTTTGCTGAGTTTCAATTTCTTCGTAAAGTTCATTGGAAGGTTCAACATAGTTTTCTTCTTTTTTGGGTCTGATAAGATAGATAGCTCCAAAACAAACGATCAATGCAACAATACATAAAATTACGTTTTGCAGAGAAAATACAGTTTCTGCGTATGGTACTTGCTCAGGAACTTTTGCTAAAAATTCTTCTGGTCGTCCTCTGAAAATTATATCTCGAATCCAACCCTTACTATTGCCGAATACAGGCGCAATTTGGGAAATACCAATACCGGTAATACCGCATCCGTAAAGAATGGCAACAAAAAGCGGATTATGCATTTTGTAGCCTTTTTCTCTGGCGGCCATTAATATGTGTCTGCCAAGATGGATACCAAGCATAATACCCAAACCAAAATGGAACCAGTTAAACAACGGAACGATAAGCATAACCAGCAGGATCGCCTGTCCCATATTATTTGGCTTTCTGGCAAGCTTTTTAAGCCCCATGCGCACAAACGGTGATGCGGCAATTACTGAACCTGTTATAAGAATCAACGACATCTGCATTGCAAGCTCAAGTAAACTCCAGAATCCCGCTCCCCATGCTTCAACAACACTGTTAGCTGGAACACCTGTATTGAGCTGCTGCAATGGTACATTATCCGCAAAATTAACAAACGGTGTTTTTGTAAATACAAGAGCCAAAATTACAACGATAGCTGTAAGTATGTAAGCTATTACCATTGAATTTGGCATCCACCTGTTAAAGAATCTGATAAAACCATCCATCCACGATCTTTTTTCGATTGTATCTGAACTCATCTCTAATCCTCCTTAGATTTTCTGATGTTAAGTGGCATTGTATTATTTTTTAACAGACAATTCAAGTGGTTATGTCAAACTTATAAGAGAATAATTAAACTACAATAGGTTATTAATTTTCCTATATTTTTTCGCGTTTTGTTATAATTCTGCTAATTAAGCCGTAATTAACAGCTTCAGCGGCTGTCATCCAGTAATCGCGATCTGTATCTTTCTCTATTTGACCTGCCGGATTACCGGTTTCTTCTGCGATTAGGTGATTTATCTTTTCCCGCAGTTTTTCCAGCTCTTTGGCATGTATTTCTATATCCGTAGCAACACCGCGAATTCCAGACAGCAGCTGGTGAATAAGGTAGTGACTGTTTGGCAAACCTACACGCCTGTCTTTAGGAGAAGCAAGCTGAATGATTGCAGCTGCGCTGGCGACAAGCCCCATACCGATAGTCCAGACCTGCGGCTTAACAAAACGAATCATGTCAAAAATGGCATAACCCGCATCTGCGTCTCCGCCGGGGGAATCAATAAAAATCCTTATTGGATCATCATTCATATCTTCCAGGAGTAAAAGCTGGCGGATTGTTTTCTCTGCCAGATCTTTATTTATTTCACCGGAAAGCAAAATTGTCCGTGTTTTTAACATTCGTCCAGCAAGTGGATCGAAGATCGGCGTTTTTTCCTTTTCCTGGTCATCGTCATCGCATAAAAATGGATTCATTTGGTTCCTCCGTTTTAATACTACTAAATTCAAACAATAAAAACAATGCAGGCTTACGGATTCTCGTAGCTCTGGTACAGGAATCTTCTAATCTTCTGCTGGGCGTTCTTTTCGAACGGTTCCTTGCGTATACAAAAGTCGCTGATCTTTTTATAAACAGGCAAAGCGCGGTTTGCTTCTTCAACTTCCTTTTTAATTAAGTCAAAAATAAAGGTTTCATCGTTTTCCCTGCCGAGATGATCGGCTTTGATAAATTCATAATTGGGAACCATAACACCGTAAATAATTTCGCCGCCTGGCGTTTTTCTTCCAACCACAAGCAATTCGGAAATTGTACGGGAACCTGCAAAATGAGCTTCGACTTCTTCCGGATAGATATTCTTTCCGCCAGAGCCGACAATTAAACTTTTCTTTCGTCCTTTGATATAAATGTATCCGTCTTTATCGCGGTAACCTAAATCGCCTGTTAACAGCCAGCCGTCTTTTGTAATAACTTCATTTGTGGCTTCTTCGTTTTCAAAATAACCAAGCATTACAGAGGGCGATTTACAAACAATCTCGCCTATGCCATCAGGTCCGGGATCGAGGATTTTTATCTCGGTATAGATGACAGGAAGCCCAACCGATTCGTTGCGCTTGTAACGCGGAGTATTCACAGAAATAAGAGGTGAATTTTCACTCATGCCGTAACCGTGAACAATATTAAAACCAAGAGAGTCAAAGAAATCCGCTGTTTTGGGGCTTAATGCGCCGCCGCCGGCAACCATTACCCTGATTGAATGAAGGTTAGTTTTTTTACGGATAAATCTGAAAAATTTCTGTCCAAATTCAGGTTTTCCTTTTTTTGCTTTTGCCAGAGAAATATTTCTGAAAATATTTAATGTTCCGCGGACAATTGGCGAAAGTTTTTTATAACCGGCATCAATCGCCGCCATTACTTTGTCATAAAGCAGAGGAACAGCAATAAGGTATGTAACTCCGCCGTCTTTTATATCATCAATAACAACTTTACCAACAATTTTTTCGGCAATAACAATTGTCAAACCTCTCATATGAGGAGCAATAAATGAACATGTCGTTGGATAAGTATGATGCAGAGGCAAAACATCAATAAAAACATCAGTATCATCCGGGTTTAAAATACGGATTGCAGCGCTTGCGTTTGCAATAATATTTTTATGAGATAGGGTAACGCCTTTGGCAAAACCAGTAGTCCCCGATGTAAATACAATAGAGCAAGGGTCATTTGGCGCTACACTGTCCTGGGAAGGCAGCGGCTGACTGTCTGCATTTATGCCGAAAGTATCGTATTCGGTCTTTTGTCCGGCAGGAGCATCTTCAGCTTCCGGGCTGATGCATACAGATACATCAACAGAAATACCATTAGATGATAACGAGGAAGCGAAATCCCTCTTTCTGCCGGAATAAAAAAATGCTTTTGCTCTTGTAATTTTAAAAATATTAAGACATTCCTGTTCTGTAGCAAGAAAGTCGACCGGAACAATAGAAATACCTGCAATTACAGTTCCCATCCATATAGCCATCCATTCAGGACGGTTTTCTGCCCAAAGCAAAACACGATCACCTTTGGAAAGGCCTGCAGCAAGCAAGCCGCGCGCCACTCTCCGGCATTCATCGTTAAACCTGGAATAAGTCCAGCGTGTAAATTCCTTCTGTTTACCGGATCGATACAAAATCATATCTTTAGCGCTGAATTTGCGAGAATTATGTTCGAGTACCTGAATAAAATTATTACACGGATTGTCAGGGAAATTAGAAATATAGTCTTCAAATTTTAACATAAATAACCCTCATTTAAAATAATGTATCGCAATTTATTTAGTAATAATCAAAAAATATCTTTTTTTCCCGGCGCGCAGAATCAGCTCGCCTTCCGAATTGAGCTTGTCAGATCCAATAATTGCAGCAGGATCATTAATTGCCGAAAGTTCACCGTCACTGCCGGAAACAAAAGCGCCTCCCTGCTGAACAAGGCGGCGGGCATCGCTCTTTGTGGACTCTAGTCCAGTATCACAAAAAAGGTCTACAACATTATAACCTGCTTCAAACCTGGAACGTGTTATTTCTGCGTGCGGCATAGCTGCTTTGTCACCGCCTGCGCCGCCTCCGCCAAATGCCGCTTTTGCCCCGGACAGAGCTTTGTCTGCTTCGTCCTTTCCGTGAATAAGAGCGGTAACTTCCCAGGCAAGACGCTCCTTGGCATCGTTGGGATTTTTACCTGTGTCGCAAAGCGCTTTGCATTCATCAACATGAAGGAAAGTAAACATGAGCAGGAAGCGAAGAATATCCTGATCCTGCACATTGCGCCAGTACTGAAAAAATTCGTAAGGAGTAGTAACTGCCGGGTCAAGAAAGAGCGCGCCTTTTTCGGTCTTGCCCATTTTTTTTCCGTCTGCTGTGGTAACAAGCGGGAAGGTAAGGCCATAAACTTCCGCGCCTTCGACACGGCGGATAAGTTCTACACCTGCGACAATATTACCCCATTGATCATCGCCGCCGATTTGTAAACGGCAGCCGTGACGGCGGTACAGCTCCAAAAAGTCATAACTTTGTAAAAGCTGGTAATTAAATTCGATAAAAGACAAACCTGTCTCCATACGCATTTTGTAAGCTTCAAAACTAAGCATGCGGTTTACAGAGAAATGCCTGCCAATATCGCGTAAAAAATCGATATAGTTTAAATTGCCAAGCCAATCCTTGTTATTAACTGTAAAAGCTGTGTTATCATCAAAACCGACAAAACGGTCAAGCTGGGCTCGAATAGATTCGGTATTTTTATCTAACTGCTCGTACGAAAGCATTTTGCGGATATCGCTTTTTCCTGAAGGATCGCCAATACGGGCAGTCCCGCCCCCAAGCAGAGCTATACCCTTGTGACCTGCCGCCCGAAGGTGGCGAAATGCAAAGTAGGGCACCATGTGACCAATGTGCAGACTGCCGCCTGTAGGATCCGTCCCCTCGTAAAAAGCGATTGGACCTTCGTCCATCAATTTTGATAAGGCTTCAGCATCGGTACACTGCTGAAAAAAGCCCCTTGCTTTTAATGTTTCTAATGCTGAGTTCATGGGTTTATTTTAGCATAATTTTTCCGATACTATAAGTACAGTTTATGAGTGTTTTTGAAATAATTAAGCAAGTTCTCCTCTCCTGGCAGGTAATTGTTGCCGTAATTGTGGTTGTGGCTTATATACATATAGTTTCCTATGTGGCAAAAAGTTATCACCGGCCAAGGTCATTTAAGAAAATTGACTTAAGTAGATTTAAAAGAACAAAAAAAGAGAAACCTGCAGCAGATACCGGAGGACCCGAAGAAACATTCTCTGGCGGCGATTCCAACGACGAATTAGGCCTGGAAGAAGCATAAAAATTTAAAAATATTTACATTTTTTTCATTTTCGGTCAAGCAACAGACCATCTCCGCGCCATATAATAGTGGAGGAAAAAATGACAGAAAACAAAAAAGAAACAGCCGACCCGTTAAGCGACGCGGTAAAAAGCCTGTTTGGATTATCGTACCTGTTCCCGTATCAAAGGCTTGTAATAACAAATATCCTGGAAGCCGCGCAAGCCGAGGGAATCCCGGTTAAGTGGCCGGATAAACCTGAAGCGGAATCAACGCCGGAAATACTCCCGGTTCAAACTGACGGCAATGAACCTTCTGACAGGGAAGTAACAGGCAAGCAAATAGTAATTCTGCCTACAGGAGCCGGAAAGTCCCTTTGTTTTCAGCTTCCTGCGATGCTGATAGAAGGGCTTACCCTGGTTATTTATCCGATTTTATCGCTGATGGCGGATCAGCAAAGACGCCTTTACGATAAAGGTTTTTCTCCTGTAACAATCAGGGGAGGACAAAGTAAGGAAGAACGCGATGAAATCTGGCAAAAACTTGAAAGCGGTCAAAGCAGATTTATAATTGCAAACCCGGAAGTATTACTTACGGCACAGGTAAAAGAAAAACTTAAAAAAATAAAAATTACTCATGTAGTTATTGATGAAGCGCACATCGTCAGCGAATGGGGAGAAAGCTTCCGTCCCGGCTACCTGGAAATCGGCTCTATTTTAAAAACTCTTAATCCGCCGCTTGTAACTGCTTTTACCGCCACAGCCAGCACCTCTGTCTTGCAAAAAATAAAAAAATATATTTTCGGCGATTCTGACGCAGGTCAAATCGTGGGAAATCCGGACAGACCTAATATCAGTTATTCAGCAAAA
>WQXC01000018.1 GCA_009785045.1 Treponema sp.
AAAAAACCCCCCCCCCCCCCAATCATTATCAGGGCTACAATAACCGACAATCCAAATCTTTTGGTCTTCATAAAAGCCTCCCAAAAAGAATAAAATCTTAATAAAACGGGCTGCCCCAAAGGGCAGCCTTATAAATTACCTAAAAATCTCTAGAAAATGTAGACTCTAAGTCCCAGGATTACGTGCGGGATAACAACAGGTATGTCGTTTTTGGCAGCGTCAACGTCTGTCGGTACGAACCATAACTGTATTTCCGTGAATAAGCTGAATGTTCTTAAGAACTCCCTCTTTGGTATCTGGACTTTTGGGAACTCAATTTGGGCAAGCAATGCGCTCATCCATGTATTTGAGCCGCTCTGTGCTTCCGAGAAGTTCGAGAAGTTTGCGCCCAATGCAATTGATGCTGAGAGCCATTCAAAGTCCGGTCCCATAAACGAGGCAAACGGTAATGCATAAACGTTTGCAAGCAATTTAAGACCTATTACATGTCCTCCGTACCTTAAGTCTCCTTGTCCTCCAAGTGATTCATAATGTTTCTGCTGAAGGAACCCATACTGTCCCTGAATTTTAACGTTATCGTCAAAGAAACTTAATCCAAGACCAAAGTCTGTGTATGTTGCTCCGCCGGCAAAGAATGTTGGAACAAATTTTTCAAATTCATTTGAAACTGCAATCTGACGCAGGAATGGCGGAATTATGCCTTCCAGGTAAAGTCCCTGCAGGAAGCCCGGTACTTCGTAAGCCGCTTTGTCTCCAACGCGTAAATGATAAGTAAGACTTACAAGTTCGTTGTCGTCTGTAGCGGATGCAGAGTAAGCGATAGCTTTGTTATATAATCCGCCGGGTTCCGGAGAAATAAGCCTTATAACAGGATGTGTTTTATCAACCTGTACAAGCATTCTTGTAACAGCATATTCACCGTTTTTCATTGTTGTTCTTACAACGATGTAATGGAAGCCTTCCGGCATATCACCTGTTTCCAGGCGGAAACGGTAATCCTGACCCTTTGCCCTTGATCTTTCTGTCGGCCTGAATGTTCTGCCGTTATCAAAACTGATCTCTGTTACATCAGGTGTCTTTGCAAGGATTCTGTCTCTTAAGAATTTATCCAGTCTTCTGTCTGCAAGAAGTTCTCTGTCTTCTTCTGTTAATATGTAACCGGTTCTTCCATACAGATACGGTCTGTCATATGCAAAGTCGGCAAATGTAAAGCTGTCTATAGTTACCCATGGACCGCCTTCTCTGTAAATAAGGTTATGTGACTTTGATAATACGTTTGTAGGACCGCCGAAATTGCTGTGAATTACAATTGCGTTATTTCCGGTATTGAGCATTTCGCCGTCAAGTTTGAATGCAAAGTATCCGTTATCGTCAACTTCGATTACTTCGGAATCTCTTCCGTTAATTCTAAGCGTTACAGTTCCTGCAGGAGCCGAGCCGCCTGCAAAACCATACAGAATAAACTCGCCGCTTGTTTCTTCGTTTTCAAGCGGATAAAGAACTTCTATATAGTTCCTGTAAGTCTGACGTGCCATCTGTACGTTACGCGAAATACGTGTCATATTTCCGGCTCTGTCGTTTGCGATAATCGCTATGTTATATTGACCATCAGGTAATCCTGAAATATCAATATTTTCTCTTACCATGGAAATTGCTTCAAGGCGCCTTTGCCTTAAGTTTGCAGGAATTGTTATTCCGTCAAGACTGCGAAGTTCAATACTTACTTCCTGTAAGTTAGGATCAAGAATGCGACCCATTACAGAGATATTTCCAACAGAGATTGAACCGTCGCCGGGGCTGTCAAGAATAATTTCCGGAGGTGTATTGTCAACGTTGATCATGTTTGCATAGGTTGCGGAAATATCATATCTGTCCCAAACCCTTATAAATACAACATGAGGACCGTCTTTTAATATAGTTGTGTTAAATGTATAAGTCCACTGTACTGTTTCTGCAGCAGTTCCAAAGTTACCCTGTACAGAATTAAATGTATTTCCGTTGTCTATGGAAACTTTAATATCTTTAATACCGTTGCGGTCAAAAGCTGTTCCCCTAAGTTCAACGCCTTCTTTTAATACAGTGTCAAACAGCGGATACGTCATAGTCGCTGAAGGTTCAGATAAAGAAACCCTGAAATTTCTTCTTACAGGCTGGCTTCTTACACCGTAAATATCTTCTGCCATAACTTCAACAAAGTGTTCGTTATCAGTAAGGCTGGAAAGCGCTATAGGAATTGAGAATCCGTTTTCGGCTTCTACTACCTGCCACGGACCATTATTAAGTCTCCATTGTGCGTTTTTGATTCCGTCATCATCAAACATAACGCCGGAAACAATAAAGTCGCTTGTAATAATTTCGTTTTCCTGCGGAAGAATAATATGCACAACAGGAATGTCATCTTCCGGAGCAATTACAAAATCCCATGAAGCTACATCGGTTGAATTTCCGGCTTTATCTGTAAATGTAAAGCGCATGTTATCATCCAATGGCATATCCTGGGAATCCATAACTACTTCAAAGAATCTTGGATCGTAATCTTCGAACCATTGGTTAGTATTAAAGACTTCTCTTGTTATTGAAGCTGCGCCGGCTCTTGCAGGTCTGTTATATGTAATGGTGCTAAGAGATCCCATTTCTTCAACAGCAAATGCAATTTTAATGGTGCCGTTTACTCTTGCTTCTTCTATTGGCATTGCGACTGTTACACGCGGAGCTGCAGTATCTTTAAGTACCGGGAAGCTTGTAATGGAATAAAGTCCCGATTCATTTCTTGCTCTTATAAGAACATTGATAAGACCGTCCTGGGCTGCTGTAAGGTCAAGCTGCCTTGAAACGTTGGTATTTACAGGAGCGCGAAGGTTTGCAATATCCGCAGCGGACATTACGCTCTGCCATGTGGCGCCCATGTCTACAGACATTTCTACAGCATTAACTCTGTTTCTGCTTGATACGTTAAAGTTAGCGGTAATATTATTTCTTACCCATGTATAGTCTGTCATGCCCTGCATTGAAATTGTAGGACCTGAGTTATCAGAAATTAATCTGAATTGAGCGCTGTTAAATGAATTTGTTGAATCAACTTCCAGTCTTAAACTAAGCGGACCTGCTTCGCCGTCTTCCCTTGCGGAAAGCAGAACGCGTCCGTAATGATCAATATCGATATCGAACATGTTTGAACCTGAACCGGAAAGAACAGCATTTCTTACAGGGATGGTGCTAATACCAAGCAATTGCTCCCCTGCTTTAATAAGAATGCGTCCATCGCTTAGTTCATTCGGTCTTACCCATCTGAATGAATGATCCGCTGCGCGGAAAGGCGCCGGGAAGTCATCGAACCCTTGTGATAAATTACTGTCTACAAAAACATATTCATTAAATATAAATTCTCTTCCGTTGCGATCTGTTGCAGCAAGCCGGATTTCTGTAATTCCGTCAGGTGCATATTCCGGCATCGGAACTGTGGCTGTAAAGAGATCTCTTGCAGATGTTAACCTTACAGGAACAGGCGCGGAATTTCCAAAAGCAACTGATGCGGATACCGGAGCTGCTGACGCTCTGAAAGCAATCTGCATAGTCATTCTTGGAGTAACTCTAATTGGCATACCTGTATAGAAATTAGTAACTACGTTATTTCTGCCGTCAACCGATGTAAAAGATACAACACTTGGCTGAATTGATGCGTTGGAAACAAGGATTCCTCTTACCTGAACTTTATTTCCGACTGTACCGTTAATATCTTTTGCCCATACTTCAAGGTTATGGGTTCCTTCCGGAGGAACCGGAAGCATAAACTGGAAATATCCCGAGCAGGGAATTTCTACGGCAGGAGCGCCGTTTAATGAATAAAATACTGAAGCAACGCCGTTATTGTCGGCTGCTGTACCTCTTACAACAAGACCGTCGGGGTTTGTTAAAATTCCCGCAACCGGTTCAACTAATGTAACTGTCGGCAGATCCCTAACCTGATCTACTCTGTATCTCTGCCTTGTAGTAGAAACGTTACCTGAAACATCTGTGGCTCTGATTTCAACATCGATACTTGATACTTTTTGACCGCGAAGATCAACTTCTGTGGAATACCAGTGATTTCCCGGCAGAACTTCAAATTCGCCGCTTCTGTTTCCGGCTTTCCATGTAATGGTTCTTAATCCAACAGGGTGCTGCGCATAAACAGAAATCGGCACAAGACCGCTTACGACAGTATTTGGTTCGGGGTAAACCACTTTAACATCGGGGCCTGTGTTGTTTACGAATAACAGGTGAGCCGCAGATCCGATAGTTCCGTTTCCGTCTCTTGCCTGGAACCATACAACTTTTGGACCATCGTCAAATTGTTTTGTTCCTAAATTAATTTCCCAGTTATAAAGGCCGCTTCTTTTGTCCAGGCTAAATTTAACCGGTGTATATTTGTTGCCTTCGTCTGTCGAAAAACTGAGCGCAGCTATGCCGTTTCCGTCTGCAACTGTTCCGCGAAGACGGATATTCCCTGAAACAAGAGCGCCGATTTCGTGGCTGGTAATAATTGTTTCTGGTTTTTTGCGATCTAAGCGCCAGTAGACTGTCGAAATTTTATGCTGCTTTGGTTTAAATCTTTCTGAAATGCCGGACAGTCCGTTAATGTCGGTTGCCCATGCTTTTATAGTATAGTCTCCGTCAGTCCAGATCTCGTCATCTGTTGTGTCAAGAAAATATGACCAGAAGTCTGAGCCGTTCGCAGTTACCCGCAGAACTTCCTCGCCCTTACCGTCTATACCGCGGTAAATTGCAAGTTCGACTCTTTCTATTCCATCGTCGTCAAATGCAATACCGACAATGTTCATGTTGCCGTATACGCGCATATAGGGCAAAGGATTAATAATCGTTGTCCTTGGAAGATCGGATTCCGGATCTATAAAAATATTTTCCGGTCCGGACCTGGTAACATTACCAGCTCTGTCTATTGCTTCCAGGTAATAATTATATTTACCGGGTTTTTTTTCCGATGTATCTATGACATCAGTAAATCCCGATGGATCTTCGGCTGCTCTAGATTCGTTGGCATCTCTGCCGCCGGCTGCCCATAAATTGCCTGCAAATATTACAAGCAAAATACAGATGAAAAGGTTCCTTTTGAACATACGTCCCCCTATATTGGTTTAATTATAATGTATATTTTCATTTTGTACATCATTTTTTAACAAATTATTAAAATTATTTCTATACCTATTGCCAAAAAAAAGGCTATAATGTATAATACACCCATGAATACAACCAGCCTTTTTTTATTAATAATAGCCTAAAAACCGCCTGTTTATGGCGGTTTTTTTTTGTTATGTTTTTTTGGAGGACAGATGATTAAAGGACGATCTTTAGTGGAACCTGAGGATTTCTCACTAAGTGAGATGGATTCTTTGTTTTTATTAGCTGAAAAGATTGAAAATGACGAAAAATACCTTAGGGACAGCCTAAGGGGTAAGCTTTTGGCCACTTTATTTTTTGAGCCAAGTACCAGAACCCGGCTTAGTTTTGAAGCGGCAATGCTTCGTTTAGGCGGAAGCTGTCTGGGATTTGCAGAACCCGGGTCAAGTTCGGCTTCCGAGGGCGAAAGCCTTGCGGACACAATACGGATGGCGGCAAGTTATTCTGACGCTATTGTTATGCGAAACCCGAAAGAAGGAGCGGCTCTTTTGGCAGCCCGTTATTCGTCAGTTCCGGTTATTAATGCCGGGGACGGGGGGCACCATCACCCTACCCAGACCCTTACAGACCTTCTTACTATAAAGCGTCTTTTCGGCAATATCGAGAATAAAACAGTTGGTTTCTGCGGCGACCTTAAGTTTGGCAGAACGGTTCATTCTCTTGCAAAAGCGCTTGCCAGATACAGTAATATTAAAATGATTTTTATCTCTCCTACAGAACTTGTTCTTCCGGAATATATAAAAAGCATGTTAAAAAAACAGAATGTCGAATTTGAAGAAAGAGAAAACCTTGAAAAATCGATGCCGGAACTGGATGTGTTATACATGACCAGGGTTCAGCGTGAAAGATTTTTTAACGAGGATGATTATATCCGTCTAAAAGATACTTATGTTTTAAATCCAGATAAATTGTCGGCAGGCAAAGAAAAAATGATTGTGCTCCATCCCCTGCCGCGTGTTAACGAAATCTCGGTAGAAATTGACAGCGACAGCAGAGCTGCTTATTTTAAACAGGCAAAATACGGAATGTACGTTAGAATGGCGCTGCTTGCTTCCATATTGGGGGTTGTATGAAGAGGTCTTTATGTTAAATATAGAACAAATAAAAAACGGGATTGTTATTGACCACATTAAAGCCGGGCTTGGTATTCGCATTTTTAACTGGCTGCGTCTTGATAAGGTTCCCTACACTGTTGCGTTTGTTGCAAATGCTAATTCATCAAGAAGCGGAAAAAAAGACATTATTAAAATAGATAACACAATTTCCATCAATCTTGATGTTTTAGGATTAATCGACTCAAATATTACTGTAAACATTATCGAAAATGAAAGTGTAACAAAAAAAATTAAACTTCAGCTTCCGGAAAAAGTTGAAAACGTTCTAATTTGTAAAAACCCGCGCTGTATTAGTTCTACAGAAAAATATCTTGTTCATGTTTTTCATCTGGAAAATAAAGAAGCGCGCACTTATCGCTGTGAATACTGCGACGAGATTATTTCTGCAGGAGACTTTAAGTAATGATTAGTCTGCGGATTTACGCGGAAAGACACGGAATGTAATAAAGAGAAAGGATTAAGAAATTATGGTTAATGTTGATAAACTGTACGAGTCGGTTGCAGCAAAGGGGCATGTATGTGTCGGGTTAGATACTGCAGCAGATTATGTTCCTCCATCGGAAAGAAATAAAGCCAAAAATGATGCAGAAGCTGTTTTGGCTTTTAACAAAGCGCTTGTTGACGCTACTTTTGACGTTTCTGCATGTTACAAAGTGCAAATCGCTTACTACGAAGAAATGGGTCTTGCCGGGTTAAACACATATGCAGAAACTTTAAAATATATCCGCAGTAAAAACTGTCTTATTATTGCCGACATTAAACGCGGTGATATTGCAGATACTGCTCTGCGGTATGCCAAAGCGCATTTCTCAGGTGATTTTCAGGCAGATTTTGTTACTTTAAGCCCTTACATGGGCATGGACTCCATTGAACCCTGGCTTAAGGAAGCACAAAATTCTGGCAAGGGCGCATTTGTTCTTATGCGGACAAGTAACCCTGGAATGAAAGATTTTGAATATCTTGATGTATCAGACGGCAAACGGGTTTATCATAAGGTAGGTGACAAGATGGCGTCTCTTGCGCAACAATACAAGGGCAAATATGATTACGGTATGTTCGGTGTTGTTGTCGGCTGTACAGAAAGAGACGAAGCTGCTGCAATAAGACAGAATTACCCTAATCTGTTTTTCCTTATTCCTGGATACGGAACACAGGGCGGCGGCGCTTTGGATGCGGCTTTGCTTCTTCGCGAAGGTAACGGCGGCGTTGTAAATGCTTCAAGGTCGATTATCACAGCCTGGCAGAAAGAAGCAGGTTTTGAAACTGCAGATAATAATTTTGCCGCTGCAGCGGCAAGAAACGCGGCAGTAAAAATGAGGGACGAAATTAAGGGAGCGCTATGATGAGCAGCAGTTTAATTTGTGAACTTGCAAAAAATACAACCGTTACAGAAGAATATTTTATTCTTCAGTTTGTCTGGAATGCCGCAACACCTAAAGCGGGGCAATTTTTCATGATCAAACCTGTACGCAGCTCTTGTTTCCTTCCGCGTCCTATCAGTATTTTTAATTTTAATCCAGATAAAAAAATTGTTAAGTTTCTTATTTCCAAAAGAGGCAAAGGTACAGAAGAACTCTATAACCTGCAGCCCGGCGAAAAAGTTCAGTTAACAGGTCCGCTTGGCAATTGCTGGGCAGACTTCCTGCCGGAAAACGGCAAGGCAGCTCTTGTAGGCGGAAGCGCCGGAGTTGCGCCTCTTGCCGCTCTTGTTTCTGAAAAACCGGATTATTATTTTCACTTTTTTGCCGGTTTCAGAAAGGGCTTTAGAGAAAAAGAACATGAAAATCTAATTATGGGAGCAGCTTTAAAAGCAAAGAAATTTTCCATTGCTGCCGAAGACGGCGGCAATGCGCTGAACGGCAAAATTGTTGATTTTATTTTTCAGCCGGAAGATTTTGATGTAATTTTCGGATGCGGCCCAATGCCTATGTTAAATGCATTAAGAAAAAAATGTGAAGCAAAAAAAGTTCCATGCTTTTTATCGCTGGAAAGCAGGTTTGCCTGCGGTGTAGGCGCCTGTTTTGGCTGCACGGTTCACACTGCAAAAGGCAACCGCAGATGCTGCAAAGACGGTCCTATATTTGCATCCGGGGAGATTTTATTCAATGAGTGAAACAAAAGTTGATTCTGTTAATGATCCTGTAACCGACATGTCGGTTAACATTGCGGGCGTAAAATTTAAAAACCCTGTTATCGCTGCTTCCGGCACATTCGGTAACGGAACTGAGTATAACGGCATTATGGATATTTCCATGCTTGGCGGTATTTGCTCAAAGGGTTTAACTCTGACTCCAAGAGCCGGAAACTCAGGCATTCGTGTCTGGGAAACACCAGACGGCATGATCAATTCCATTGGTCTTGAGAATGTAGGTATTCACGCATTTATAGAAAACGAACTTCCTTTTTTGCGGCAGTTAGGTCCTGCAATTATTGCAAATCTTTCCGGGTCTGCTTCTGATGAATATGTAAAAGGAGCTGCTCTTTTAAACGATTCATCCATAGACATGATTGAACTTAATATTTCCTGTCCCAACATTAAAGACGGCGGAATGGCGTTTGGCCTTGATTCCGGAACCGCCGCTGCTCTTGTTTCTGCAGTAAGGCGCGTTTCCCGCAATAAACCTGTTATGGTTAAATTATCACCTAACGCACCTAACCTTGCCGCTGTCGCCAAGGCATGCGTTACTGCCGGCGCAGATGCGCTTTCTCTTGTAAATACTTTTAAATCCATGGCGATAGATGTTGTAAACAGAAAACCAGTATTTGATAATATTACCGCAGGGCTTTCCGGTCCTGCGATTAAACCAATTGCGCTTCGCATGGTCTGGGAATTATTTGAAGCTCTTGAAGATTCAAAAGTTAAGATACCAATTGTAGGTATCGGCGGTATTTGCTGCACAAATGACGCGCTCGAATTTCTTATGGCAGGAGCTGCCGCAATACAGGTAGGTTCTGCTACTTTTGCAAATCCGCACACAATGACAAATATCATAGACGGGTTGCAGTGTTATATGTCAGAAAATAAGATTAATAAAGTCTCAGAAATTTCTATAAGGAAATAAATATGGATAAAGTAGTTGATTTATTACGCGAATCAGGCGCAATGCTGGAAGGTCATTTTCTTTTAAGTTCCGGACGGCATTCCAACAGATATTTCCAATGTGCAAAATTATTGCAGTATCCGGATAAAGCAAAAGCTGCTTTGGAATCTGCGGCAGAAAATATTTACAAAGATATTAAAGCCGGTAAATTAAATATTGATGTTGTCACTGGTCCTGCAATGGGCGGTATTGTTGCTGCCTGGGAAATGGCAAGGCAGTTAAGTATACTTTTGGGAAAAAGTATTCCGGCAATATTTACAGAAAGGGACGAAAACGGTCAAATGACGCTTCGCCGCGGATTTGAACTTTCTTTGGGTCAGAATGTTTTGATTGTAGAAGATGTAATCACTACCGGGAAATCTTCTTTGGAGTGCGCACAGGCTCTTGAAGCAGCAGGAGCGAAAATTGCAGCTCTATCTTGTGTTGTTGACAGGCGCGATGAAGGTGCGCAGGATCTCCCGTGGCCGTTTTATCCTGCGGTTAAACTTACTGCAGGCAACTGGGATGCAGGCGAATGTGATTTGTGCAAGCAGGGTGTCCCGGCAGTAAAACCCGGCTCACGGAAGATATAGAGAATGTCCGCGGATTTACGCGGAAAAACGCGGATTAAATATGAAAGCACAAAAGCCGTATACAATAATTTTTCAAGATGAAAAAATTATTGCAATTAATAAAGCGTCAGGTATTTCTGTTGGCGGTGACAGGTGGGACGAATCAAAGGACAGACTTGATAAATTAATTGAACGTGATTTAAAAATATCAAAAATATTTACAGTTCATCGCATAGATAAAGAAACATCAGGCCTTATTGTTTTTGCCAAAGACAGGGACACTCACCGAAATTTATCTGTCGCTTTTGAACAGCGTAATGTTTTAAAAAAATATTTAGCCGTTGTTCATGGCAGACCGTCCTGGAAAGAAACAAAATGCGACCTTGCACTTGTACCAAACGGAAACAAAAAACACATGACTATAATTGATAAATTTCGCGGCAAAGAGTCACTTACACATTTTATTTTAAAATTTAGCGCAGGAAATTACAGTGTACTTGAAGCACTGCCAGAAACCGGAAGAATACATCAAATAAGAGTTCATGCTGCAGCGATTGGACATCCTGTTGTTTGTGATGAATTATACGGAAAAATAAATCCTATTAAATTATCATCTTTTAAAAAAGGCTGGCGGGGAGATCCTATAGAAGAACGTCCTTTACTTTCAAGATTGGGTCTTCATGCACTTGAACTAACTCTTCCTGACGGTCAAAACTTTATTGCGCCTGTTACAAAAGATATATCAAGCTTAATTAATCAAATGCAAAAATCATCTAAATAATTATCCGCGTTAATCCGTGAAAATCCGCGGACTAAATATTAATTTTATTTGTTAAAGTTAACCTGCGGGATAACCGCGCCTGAATTTAACGCTGCTTTATTTTCCGCTTTAATTGCATCATAAACTTCCTGACGGAAAACTTTTACTTTCTTCGGCGCATCAATTCCAATACGTACCTGATCTCCGCGGATTTCGATTATAGAAATCGTAATATCATCGCCGATTACAATTTTTTCATCAACTTTTCTTGAAAGTATCAGCATTGTATTACCCTTTCCCGCTGTTGTTCAATTCGGCAATAATATCATGTTTTGTTCTCCATTTTGCATCTGATAAAATTGCCTGAACACCTGTCATGTTTTCCTTGTTTATAACAAGAGGCCCCTGAAGGTTAGCTGTCATTGGACCGCCGTCCTGCGGAACAGTAACTATAACAAAAATTAATGCATTTTCCGGTGATGTTATTCCTATATCTGCAAGTTCTTCGTTTGTAATATTTGCTTCGTAATCCTTTCTGAAAATAAAAGGATTAATTAAAATGAATGCAATTTCTTTTTCATCAACAGACTGCAGCCAGAAAAAAGGCTGATGTTCAGCATCGACCAATACATACTTTACATAGTCTTCGAACCCAAAAAGCCCCTGCGGAATTTTTACCATTTGCTTTTCATCTGCATCTATAAGGCCGAATGCCTTTGTATCAACTTTCATAATAAACTCCTTAAGTCCTTATCTTAGAAAATTCAGAAGTGACGGCGGCAGAAGTTTTGCCGCGGTAGCCAATATAGCCTGATGTGCATTTTGCGCCATTTTAAGATCTGTTATTGCAGTTGCCATGTCAAGCCCTGTTTCGCGGTCGTACATTCTTGTTACATTCGGTATTTGCTGATTAATTCTAAGCCATGCAAATTCAGCACGCTCATAGCGGCTGCTTACGTCTGCAAGCCTGTAAGCCATATTGTTTATCGAAAGATCTATTCCCGCTATTCCCTGACTGCCGATAAAATCCTGATCTCCGCGCAGCATTCCGTCTCTTAAACGGATTACCATATCAAAAACAGATCCGCCTGCAACTCTTGCAGTTGGACTCCAGTTAGGTGCATTATTATGCATGTTTCCGGCAATAATTCCAAGATCGCGTAACACCGTAGCTCCGCCTGTTTTATCTTCTGCGCGGATTAAGTGCGCATTAGTGCCTTCAAGGACAAGTCCTCTTGAATCAATGTCTATGTAAGCTTTAACAGGCGCTGCAGAATCATTTATTTTTGCAACTATCGAAGGCAGAGTGTCACCGATTGCCACGCTGATTTCTACGCCGTCAATAAAGAAAGCGCCGTTTTCCTGCACTCTGTAATCTGTTGCGTCAACAGTAGAAAACACCTGCATTTTTTCTGCCCAGAATGCTTCTCCGCCGCTTATATCAAGTTCAAGGAACATATTGTCGCCGATTTCTACCTGACGTGAAGCTCCGGCTCCGCGGTATTCCACGCGTGTTATTAATGTTTCAGGACCGCCTTCTACAGTTCCTTCCACAAGCCTGAACGGCTGTGTAAAAAGTTTATCTCCGGCAAAAGCCTGTTTTGTATCAGGACCCAATACATTTGACAGCGAAACAAGTTCTTTTAAAAGTTCATTTACTTCAACTGCCATTATCTTAAGATCATCCCCGGAATAAACGCCGTTTGCGGCTGTTACAGCTAGTTCTCTTATTCGCTGTAAAACATCCGTAGTAGAAGTTAAATAATCATGAGTATTGTTATAATGATCCTGCGCATATTTTACGTTTTCTTCAAAACGGTTAAGACGTGCAAGATATGAATCGTATCTTACTGCATGCGCCGCAGCAATAGGATCGTCACGCAGGCTTGTTATCCTTGTCTGCTGACCTATCTGCTTCATGATATCCGCTGCTCTTTCTTCCTGTCTGCGTAAATTAAATTGTACATCCGTTACCGGCATGTTAGTTGAAACTCTTGTCATCTTAAACCTCCGTGTTTATTGTTTATACGCCCATGCGGTTGATTAATGTATCAAGCATGGCATTAACTGTAGAAATGTAGCGGGCTGCCGCTTCATATCCTTTTTGGAATCGAATCATATTAGTCAATTCTTCGTCCAGATTTACTCCGGAAATTGACTCTCTTAAATCTTTTAAATACTTCATAATCTGGTTTTCTGTCGCAAGCGCTCTTCCCGACTGCTCGCCAAGTAAACCAATATTGCCTATTGTGTTTGCAAAGTAATCATCGAATGTCGCAAAACGTCCTACCATTACTGCATTATTTCTGATTGACGAAATCGCTGATGCAGCATCGCCGTTACCCGGATTTGCAGGTCTTCCGTTTTCGCCGAACCCGGCTGCTACAGATGTAGGATCGCGGAATAAATCCGGGTTAACCCTTATCCATCCTGAAGGATTTGCAATCGGAGCAAGAGCATAATCCTGCGCTCCTCCGCGAAGGCTTTCCACTGCGTCAGCCTGTGCCCATGTAAATGCGCCTTGTGCTCCTGATTCATTTAAAATACCGGCGTATCCTGCAAGGAAGTGCCCTGAATCCTGAACATGGCGTATAACAAAATCGGGGTGCACCCTTTGGCCGTCAACAAGTTCCGAAGGAGTTCCCTTAAGCTGAAGCTGTCCTTCCCTGTTAAGGCGCGCTACAACTTCTGCACCTGAATTATTAATGCGTGTAATAATATCGCTTACTGTATCAGTTGAATAATACGGAACATCAATCATTCTGTCTGAACCAGAAAGAGTTATTACGCCTTCAAAACCCGGCTGTGCCTGCGGTTCAAGCATGTTCTGTCCGTTTATTCTGTAAATATATGTAGAATCAAAGAAACCGTTTCCTGAACGATCATAGTTTCCGTTTACGTTTGTTACAAACGGATATTCAGAGAAGAAGTTAATGCCTGTTCTTCCGTTTGCGCCGTATGCTTCACGGTGAATTTCGTTTACAAGGTCTGTAAAATTCATTGTCATGTTATCAAGATTTTGAATCTCGCTTTGAATTGTTACATCGCGAAGTTCAAATAACGCACCAAGCGCGCCTCTTGTAAAGTTCATTTCACGTCCGGTATCGCGCCAATAAATATATGCAAAACTTTCTGCATCCACATCTTTTCTTAAATCAAACTGCCTGCCAATCTGTCCCTGAACAAGAACATGACCGGAAGTATGAACCATGAATTCATCAGGATCTTTCTGGGTGACTGTTATGTCAATTATTGAAGACAGTTCGTCAACAAGTAAATCGCGCCTGTCCATAAGATCATTTGGATTATCGCCCTGCCCCTTAATGCGCTGTATATCTCCGTTAAGCGCCGCAATCTGGCGCGTAATTTCGTTTACTCTTGAAACATTCATCTGAATGGCATCGTCTGCCTGTGTCTGCAGCGTTTTAAGTCCGTGAAAATGTCCGTTAATGCCGTCTATTAATGTTTTACCTCTGTTAAGAACTGCTACGCGGTATTCGTTATCTGCAGCATTCTGTGAAAGTTCCTGCCATGCATCCCAGAAAGTATCCATCTTGCTTCTGATGGAATTAAATCCTGTTTCCATGTACAGGTGTTCCATGTCGCGGATGTATTTATCGCGGACATCCCAGTAACCTTCTCCTGATGACTGCGCTACAATTCTCCTGTCAAGAAGCTGATCTCTAATGCGTTCTATTCTTTCTACAGATACACCCTGTCCAAGCTGTCCCGGTGTTTCTGCACGATTAAGTCCCGGTAAATAAATCGGTTCAAAAGGAGTAAACTCGACTCTCTGCCGTGAATATCCTTTTGTGTCCATATTGTTAATATTATGTCCAATAGTATTTAAAGCTGTCTGATGCGCCTGAACGCCTCTTCTTCCGATTTCTAAACCCATAAATGTCGATGTCATGTTATCCTCCGATTAAAAACTTCTGTTAAGAACCATGCTGCGCATATCATTCGAAAAATGTGTTCCTTCTTTTGTGTACATTTTTCCTCCGCGTTCCGGAAAAGCAAGATCAAAAAATTCTTTAAGAGTTGCTTTTACTTCGGTAATGTATGTAAAAAGCGCGTCGTTTGCCATGCGCAATTTAATTGCTTCAAACTTTAAGCTGCGGTAAATCGAGGTTAAATCATTTCTTTGGTTTTCCGGCAGAATTGAAACAAGCGCGTAGAACTTTCCCTTGTCATCAAGAGTTTCAGAAAAACTCTGTTCATGTACAAGTGTTTTAAAAACTGTAAAAAGTTTTTCGCGTTCGTTTTCCAGGTCTTCCATTTTGATCTCTATGGAGTTCATCGCACTCAGATGATCTTCAAAAATAGCCCATTCGCGATCTGTAACTGCCTGACGGATCTTATCCTGAACAATTACTGCATTCTGGATAAGTTCACATTCCTGCAATAGGATGTCCCTGCATTTTTCATAAATCATGATTATACCTCTCTTATAATATCGGTGTATTAAATAAGAGGGTTTAGGGATGGTTTTTGGTTATTTTCAGGATATTTTTGCCGCTAATCCGGGAATATTCGACCTTATCCATCATATTTCGTATCATATAGACCCCTAAACCGCCTATTTCGCGGTCTGTAAGGGGTTTTTCAAGGTCCGGAGGGGGTTGTTCCAGCGGATTAAAGGGACGGCCTGTGTCTTCAAACATAATAACAGTTTTATCGTTGTTAGATATTGCCACTGTTGTTTTTCCGCCCTCTTTTCCATAGGCATAATATGCGATATTTGTAAAAACTTCTTCTACAGCAATTTCTATTTCGTGGCGTAAACCGAACGGGAAGTTGTAATCTACAAGTTCCGATTTAATAAACTCCATAACCTTCTGAAGGTTATTGGCAGATGCTTCAACCGTTATTTTTTTCATTGAATCTACTGTTTCAATCTCTGTATTTTCTTCGATCTCTTCACTGTCTTTTTTTATATTTTTTATTTGCAGCGAAAGCATTGTTATATCGTCTGCCTGCTCTGCTCCGTCTGCGAAATTGTCTACTTCCCTTTTTACATTGATTAAAATATCTTTTGGAGAGGAAAATTTGCCTGTATTCAATGTTTCCTTAAGCCGGTCTTCTCCGAACAGTTCTTTCTTTTTGTTCATGGCTTCTGTAATGCCGTCTGTATATAAATATAAAGTATCGCCTTCTTCCAGATATATTTCTTCTTCGTTGTAAACAGTATCTTTTTCTATCGCCAGAACAATATACTGCTTTGTATTTAAATACTCAAAATTTCCTTTATGTTTTTTTAAAAGAGGCGGATTATGCCCGGCGTTAACAAAAGTAAACTTCCCTGTTGGTATGTTGTATATCCCCATAAATGCCGTAACAAATATACATGAATCATTATTTTCGCATAATTTATTATTAACAGATTCCAGTGCTTCTTTTGGGCTTTTCCCTGTGGAAAAATTATTAATAAGTGTTTTTGTATTCACCATAAATAATGATGCAGGTATCCCCTTTCCGGAGACATCAGCAATTACAACTACAAGATTATCCTTGTCTATAAAATAAAAATCGTAAAAATCTCCGCCTATTTCCTTTGCAGGAATCATCGTAGCGTAAATATCAAATTCATTTCTTTCCGGAAAAGCTGGAAAAGTACTGGGAAGCATGCTTGCCTGGATTTCCTTTGCAACTGCAAGCTCGGTGCTTATGCGTTTCTTTTCTTCACGGTCACGCGCATTTTCTTCGATAGATTTTTTTAAATCGATTGTCATTTTGTTAAAAGTTTTGGCAAGCTGTCCAAGTTCGTCTTTTGAATCAACTTTTAACTTCATGTCAAGGTTTCCAAGTCCTAGCTGGGCAACATCGTATGTAAGATGCTTTAACGGAGTGTTAATAAATCTGGAAATTAATAAATACGCAAGCAGCAGCATTGCAACAAACGAAATTTCTATAATAACTGAAAAAAGGCGGTTTTGTTTTTCTACATCTGCGAATATCTCATTTTCAGGAATCTGAATCGATAAAAGCCATCCGTTGTTCATGTAGCGTCCAAAACGCATGTAGTTAATTCCGTTATGTGTAAAGTAATCAGAATTAATATCCCAGGGAATACTTTGTATTGAATCTCCGATAAAGCTGTCTGTGTATATACTGGAAATAATATAATCTTTTTCCGGGACACAAAGCAAAACAAAACTGTTCTCTGTAGGATTAATCTCTATTAATTGACTTATTACTTCGTCAATTTCCCAGTCTACTGTTGTTACTGCAATTAACCTTTCGTTACTGTATATTCCAGATCCTGCTGTCGTCATTAAACTAAATGATCCTGAATCGTCAACATATGGTTTGGTCCAGAAAACCTGATACGGCTCTGTAATATTGTCAATTATTTCCCTGTACCAGCCTCTGTTGTGATAGTCATATTGGTCCATGACAAATGTATCATCAATCCTGACTGTTTCCATTGTTTTATCGTAAAAAGCATAAAAACCTGCTCTTTGTTTATCTGATTTAAATGCATAAGGTTCAAACCAAAAGCCTCCGCCGACAGCATCCGGTAGGCCGCTCAAACCTTCTACAGCGAATTTTTCTCCCAGTGTTTCTGATTGTTCTTCAAAACAGAGCTGTCCTCCAATCGAATAAAAAACCGATCCTCGTTCCAGTTCTGCTATTACTTTATTTACTTTTTCAGTTTCAAATTCCAGTGTTTTTTGAATACTTTCGATACGGAGTCTTTTATAACTAACAGTTGTAGCAAGTGAATAAAATATAAATGCTGTACCTATAAGTGATAAAAAAACAAGGACTATAACAAGTATTTTTGTCCGGATCGAATAAATTACCATTTTTAATTTGCAACAAGCATTTCCTGAAGAGCAACCATTCCCAGAACATTTTTAACAATTTTAGATGGGCTTTCAATCTTGAAAGATCCGCCGTCATCCATTGCTTGTTTGTAAAGTTTTAACACTACTCTGATTCCTATCGAACTTAGATATTCAATCTGAGCCATGTTAAGAATTATTACTTTCTGCCCTTCTTTGATGATTTCCAAAAGCTTTTCAAGAAGAAAATCGGCGTTGTTGGAATCAATACGTCCTTTTGCAGTTATTTTGCAAATTCCGTCTTTTATTTCCTGGTTTATTTCAAGATCGTCATCAATTTTCATCTTTTTTCTCCTTATTATGCGCCCAGCACGACTCGAACGTGCCACCCACAGATTCGAAGTCTGTTACTCTATCCAGATGAGCTATAGGCGCTGAAAAATAA
>WQXC01000019.1 GCA_009785045.1 Treponema sp.
GCTCATTAAAGCACGGCAAAGCCGTGTGGATGAAGAAAGTAAAAACAGCGTGGCGCTCAATAACAGTAAACAGGATGTAGAAAGCGCGACAGCTTTAGCTGGAGCAGTGCGCCCGTGGTCCGCGGATATTAACTGTTATATAGAAGGTTTTGACAAAGCTATCGAGGATGACCTTAATACCCCCCGGGCTTTGGCTGAATTATGGGGGCTTTTAAGAGAAGGTCCTGCAACAAAACAGGCTTTAGAGGCTGTTTTTGACATGGATAGGGTTCTTGGGCTTGGGCTGGAGGATGCCGTCAGGGACAGCGGAGGCGATCAAAATGAGGCGCTTTCGCAGGAAATTGGGGAACTTATCGCAAAACGCGCAGAGGCAAAAAAGGCAAAAGATTTTACTGCAGCGGATAATATAAGACAAAACCTGAAAGATCGCGGTATAATACTGGAAGACGGTCCTTCGGGGACTAGCTGGCGCTCAATATAGCACGGCTAGCCGTGTGGATGAATAGATCAGCACAGCGTGGCGCACTATAATAGTCAATGAGATGGTTGATGCGCGAAGGCTTTAGCCTGAGCAGCGCGCCCGGGGCTCAATATAGCATTGTAACAATCAAGGGGAAAACTTGTTTAAAATTATAGAAGGGGAACAATTGGAAGCCGCCGCAGGCAAAACTGAAGCACCAGGGGGGTGGACTTCTTCGATTGATTTTAAGCGCCTCTACGATTCGACTTTTCAGATTTTGTTCAGAGTAGCTTTTAGGGTAACCAACAGCGCCGAAGCTGCAGAAGACCTTTGTCAGGAAAGTTTCTTCCGTTTATACGAAAGAAACATGGTCTTCCCGAATCCCGAAGAAGCAAAGTACTGGCTGATTCGCGTTGTAAAAAACGCCGCGTTAAATTACGCAAAACGCAAGGACCGTGAACGAAAGGCGTATCAGCGCGCATTTAAGGAAGACTACAGGCAGGAGGAAACCGGCGAAGGATTGCTTGTAAGAAAAGAAACAAGCGAGGAAGTGCGCGAAGCGCTGGAAAAACTTCCGGAAAATTTGCGAATGGTTTTGATATTAAAAGAGTATTCAGAGATGAACTACAAGGAAATTGGCAAAGTACTTGGCATTAGCGAAGGAAATGTTAAAGTGCGGGTATTCAGAGCCAGGGAACGGCTGGCAAGTCTGTTGGCAGCAAGTCAGCTTAAAAATAAGCCGCTTGCAGACGAATCGAATACAAGCAACATACAAGGTGGTAAAAATGTGTCCTGAACCGCAGCTTCTTTCAATTTATGTTGACGGGGAATTACCCTCGCCGTGGAACGATAAAATGGAAAGCCATTTATCAGACTGCGCTGCTTGCAGGGAAAAATTCGAAAACTTTAAACGAATTCATGATTTATTAAAAAAAGATGCAATACAGGACAAACAGGAAGAAATAAAAGACAGAATTTGGCGTAACATGGAAACCAGACAGCGCTTTAGACCGCATCCGGCAATGATGCGGCGCAGGCTCTCTATTCCTCTGCCAGCGGCAGCCGCAGCGGCAGTTATACTGGTTTTACTTACCATGCTTTTTGTACGCGGAGGTCAGGTTAACAAAAATGAATCTCCGGAAAGACTGGATTTTATTCTTGCGGCAGAAGACGAAATACCCGGAATCATGCCGGTATCTGCAGACTTAAACAGCGTCCTTCAGTATTTAGGCGTCGACAGCACAGAAATAATTATTTTGCGGCTGCCGGAAAGCACAAGTTTTTCCAGAACAGGAGAACCTGCAATAATCAGAGCCGCCGATTATCAGCAAAATAGCGGTTCAAGAAGAGGTTCAAGATCAGGCCCGCAAATAAGACCAATAGATGAAACAAGGTCTGCAGACCAGGAGAGCCCCATAAGATGATTCGTTCTTTTTGTTTAACTATTTTATTAATAATGTCTGCAAGTTTCTGCCTGGAAGCGCAGGAACAGCAGGTTACAAACACCAGAATGATGCAGGGGTTAAGAACGCGGGCGCTGGTTTTGGATATCAGCGCAAGAGTGCTTAATGATGAACAGGAAGTAGTATGGAATGAATCTCACCGGAAAATTACAATACCTGGCAGTCCTGTCGGCATTCAAATGGTTGGATCAAATATTGTAGTGGCAGTTCAGTTTACTCCGTATATCCGCCGTCATGGAAATGTAATGGTTGCACAGGGACAGATTTGGCTTGAGGATCCGGAAAGAGGCATTAGTTATTACACTTCCATTCAGACAATTCCGATGGAATTTGACGAACCGATTTATTTCTTCCCGCTTGGCACATCACCTCAGTTTTTCTCGTCTATAGAAATAATGATAACGGTAAAACCAAACAACGAAATTAATTCCGCAGAAGAAGCCGAAAAAAATGGCGAATAAACCGTTTGTTTTTGCACTAGCGCTGATACTGTTTTTAAACCTAACTTCATGCGGCGTAAAATCTCCGGTTATAACATCGATCGATCCTAAAATTGGAAGGATGGGAGAAACCATCACTCTTACAGGAATTAATTTTGGATCATCACGCGACGAGTCATTTATATCCATTGCAGGCATATCACCAACAAATTCATCGTATTATTTATGGCAGGATAATCTAATCATTGTAAGAGTTCCCGAACACGGAGAATCTGGCCTGGTTCATGTGCATGCAAGAGGAAGAAAAAGTAATGGTATGCTTTTTTCCAATTCTGCTTCTGTGCCAAGACCTATCGACGGCGAAGAGTTCGGGCTTGAACCAAGAATTACATCTGTCACTCCGCAGATTGGCGCTCCGGGAACAATAATTACAATAACGGGAAGCAATTTTGGAATATCACGCGAAAGTTCGCTGCAAGCGGCATCTGGCGTTTTCTTTTCCTGGGATTTTGAAGGCGGAGCAATAAATCCGTTTGCGGTAAGAGAGCCGGAATTTATCGAAGTATCAGAAATAGAAGCAGGTTATGAATCCTGGGGCGCGCGCGAAATACGTGTCCGGCTCCCAGACGGCGCAGTAAGCGGCAATCTGGAAGTAAGAACACCTAATGGCAGATCGCGCTCTGTTTTCTTTGATGTCAGCGGAAAACCAGGATACAAAAACTTTAAGGAAAAGCGCACTTACACAGTAACATACTCTGTAGATATCCGAATTCTTGATGCAACAAGGCCAAACACTTTGTATTTGTGGATACCAAGGCCAATAAGCTCCCCCTCTCAAAGAAATGTCAGTCTTGTTTCGCGCAGCATTGAACCTTTTGTGGAAAATCACAGGGGTGTCAGTCTTTTTAAACTGGATAATATGGGAACAGGCGCAAGCCAATCCATCAATATTACTTATCGTGTTGAAGTATATTCAGTTGAATCCGGAATTAGACCGTTGTCTATCAGGCAGGAATCAACTGCGCTTACATCGATGCATACACAAAGTTCAACGCTTATTCCGGCAGACAATCAGCAGATTAGATCCACTGTTAATTCGATTGTTGGCAGGGAACAAAACCCCTACATAAAAGCCAGAGTTTTGTACGATTGGGTAATTGCAAATATTCAAATAACAGATTCTGCTTCTGCCGGTATAGCTGCAGCATTGGAGCAAAAGCAGGCAGATTCGTACACGGCTGCGCTTCTTTACACTTCGATGGCGCGCGCTGCAGGAGTTCCGTGCATTCCGGTTGCCGGCGTCTTAATCGACCGCAACGGCCAAACACAGCGTCATTATTGGGCGGAATTCTGGGTTGACAGTTTCGGCTGGCTGCCTGTGGATCCTGTAATGGGCGCAGGTGCTGCATCCAACGATGATTTAAATCCTGAACAAGACCTAGCAAATTATTATTTTGGCAATATCGATAACCAGCGTATTGCGTTCTCCAGAGGCGAACTTGTTCTTTCGCAAATGGAAAGCCGCGGCAGACTGGTTTCGCGTCCTCAGTCTTATTCGCTCCAGAATATCTGGGAAGAATCTGCAGGCGGGTTAGAATCCTATTCCAGCCTTTGGGGGGATATTACAATCAGCGGAATTTATATACAATAAAACATGGTAACAGTAATTTCTTTAGGCGGCTCAATTGTCGCGCCAACCAATGTAGATGTTGATTTTGTAAAAAACTTTGTAAGCCTTATTCGCTCGTTTATCGAGAAAGATTCAAACAGACGATTTATTTTTGTCGTTGGCGGCGGCGGTCCTGCGCGAAGCTGGCAGAACGCCTATCGTGATATAATCGCCGGCACTGCAAAGGACGAAGAAATTTGCCCGCAAGCTGCCGACTGGATTGGCATTATGGCAACACGTCTTAACGCCCAGTTAATTAAAGCGGTTATGGGGGACTTGTGCCCTCAGGATGTGGTGACAAATCCGTGCGAAGTTGATCCGCTGACCGGGCATGTGCTTGTGGCTTCAGGATGGAAACCCGGCTTTTCTACAGACTACGATGCAGTTCTTTTGGCAGAACGTTTCGGCGCAGACATGGTAATTAATCTTTCTAACATAGAAAAAGTTTATACAGCAGATCCAAAAATTGATCCCAATGCTCGTCCCATCGACAATATCACCTGGGCAGATTTCCGCGCCATGGTAGGCGATGAGTGGACACCGGGAAAAAACGTGCCGTTTGATCCTGTCGCAAGCCGTCACGCGGAAAAAATCGGCCTTAAAGTTATTTGCGCCGCAGGTAAAGACCTGGATAATCTGCGAAAAGTATTAAACGGCGAAGACTTTTTCGGCACAACAATTTGTTAGTTATAAATCATTACCTTCTGCACAAACTTTTACTTCCATAACTCTTTGTTTTACAACTTTTAATACCTTAATTGTCAAATTATTCCATGTAAGGATTTCGTTAATTTTTGGCAATCTGCCAAGATTTTCCATAATCCAGTTTGCTATAGTTGTATCCGGAACTTCATCATCATGATTTACGTTACCGGTAATAATATCCAGCATTTCTTTAAATTGCACACTGCCAAGTACAGTAAAACCGCCGTCACTTTCCTTTCTGACAGCTTCGACAACTTCATCATGCTCATCCCAGATTTCGCCAACAAGCTCTTCTACAATATCTTCTATAGTAACTATTCCCAGCGTACCGCCATGCTCGTCGATAACTACAGCAAGGTGCGTCTGCTTTTTCTGCATTGTTCTTAAAAGTTTTCCAATTTTAATTGTTTTAGTAATAAAGAATACAGGTTTGATAATTTCTTCGGGAGTTTTAAGGCCTTTCATAACCTCGTGATAAAAGTCCTTTAATAAAATTAAACCGGTTATATTGTCGATAGTATCAAGATAAACAGGCAGGCGCGAAAATCCAGTTTCTATAAACTTATTATCAATTTCTTCGATTGTAGCTGTTTGCGAAATTGCGGCAACATCGATACGCGGAGTAAAAATACCGGAAACTTTAAGATCGTCAAACTCGATAACCTGCCGGATCATCTGCTCTTCCTGCTTATTAATAACTCCTTCCTGCCGGACTTCTTCGACGAATGTTAAAAGTTCATCTTCTGTGGTTGAACGGTCAATCTTTACAGGAAATATTTTCATAAGGATTTTTTTCCATCCGCTCATAAGAACATTAATGGGAGTTAACAGAAAAACAAAAAAACGCAAAAGCGGCGCATTTCTTAAAGCGGTTAACTCCGGCGTTTCTTTCGCCAGCGCTTTTGGAGAAATATCGCCAAAAACCAGCAGCAGCAGGGTCATAATCAGGGTAGCAATGCTTACGCCTCTTGCCCCGAATAAACCGATAAACAGAGCCGTTGCCAGCGAAGAAGCGGTGATATTTACGATATTATTGCCGATTAAAACCGTAGAAAGCAGCTTGTCGTACATTTCAAGCATTTTTAATGCAAGACGCGCGCGCCTGCTTTTTGCGGCAAGACTTTTTAGCTTGATCCTGTTTAAGGCAGAAAAAGCCATCTCGCAAGCGGAGAAAAAAGCCGAGAAACACAGCAAAACAAAAAGAGAGATTGATAGAACGATATAGTATGAACGGGAATCATCCATAAAATTAAAAGGCGCCGATCAGATTTGAACTGATGCATAACGATTTTGCAGACCGCTCCCTTACCACTTGGGTACGGCGCCGTGTATCTATAAGGCTAATTAATGATTGGGAAAAAGTCAAGATGTTAATCCACTTGATTCCATGGGGGCAGATGATCATCCTCTGAATCATCAACAACGATAATATCGTCTTCTCTTGGAATAAACAATACTGGAGTATCGGGAATATTACCCGGAATGTCTGCAGGCGGATTATTCACCGGCGGATTGTTTATAATCGGATCATCATCCAGGAACGGGCTTATATTAACAGAAGGCACACGCTGGTTATTGTTTCTTGATGACCTGTTATTCTGGTTTGGCGCTGGCGTAGGAGCCTGCTGCAGTTCAGGGAACAAATCCCAATCAAGCTGGATTCTGGGAATATCGTCAAGAACGGTACTATCTAAATCGCTGAACTGCGTAGATGTAATTGGAAGTCTGGAATCATGCGGCGCTCTGCCCCCGTGAAGGTCGCAATATCTGCCCGGCGTAGTTCCATCCAGGAACGGAAGAGTAACTCCGCCCTGGCATGTCTCGGTCATTAAAAGACCTGAACCCCTGCAAACAGTAATTTCGATAACACCCGCTGGACGCGAGAAATTTCTTTGCGGAAGTCCTCTGTGAATGTCATACATATAGTCGCTCCAGAAAGGCAGTACGAGACGTTCACCGGTTGCAAAAACACCCATGGAGTTTCCCGGCTTGTCAAAACCAAGCCATGCCGCAGTGGTATAGTAAGGAGATAATCCAACTACCCATGCATCAGACCAGTTCTGCGTAGTGCCGGTTTTTCCGCCCATAGGCATTCTGAATTCTCTTCCTTCTGCATTCCTGTAAGTAAATTTAGCTCCACCCGAAGTACGGCTGAACAAAGTACCCAACTGAACGCCGAACTCCATCAATCTGGACATAATATATGCATTCTGCTGGCTGATTATCTGGCCGTTATTCGCCATTCGCCTTTGCTGCTGACGTATATCTCTTTCAACGTCAAATATAACCCTGCCATTGCGATCTTCTATCGTCCTGATTGCAATTGGCGTAACAACGCGTCCCTGATTTCCAAAAATTGAAAATGCCCTTGCCATACGCAATGGCGATGTAGAGTTAACACCTAACCCAAGAGGATAAAACCGCGGAAATTGCCGCCGTATCTGCGCTTCGTCTGTTATATCCAATAACGCGGCAGCTCTGCTTATTGCAGCGTCAAAACCGATAACCTCAAGTATTTTAAGCGATGGAATATTCAGCGACAGGGCAAGCGCATTGTAAAGAAGCATTGGGCCTCTCCAGGCGCCGCCGTAGTTGTTAGGCACATACGGAGTGCCGTCTTCGTTATGGAACGCCATTGGAATGTCATAAATCATTGATGCAGTGGTAAACTGCCGGCTGTCAATGGCGGCTGAATAATAAAGCGGCTTAAACGCTGAACCCGGCTGAATACTTGCCTGAGTAGCGCGTATAAGCTGATTCGATTCATCATATTTTGAACCGCCGATAATGGCAGTAATGTATCCTGTTTCATTTTCGATTGTGATAAGCGCGCCTTCTACCATATTTTGTTCAGTGCTTTCCCTTAACTGCGCAAAACTTCTTCCGGTAGCTTCCTTAAGTTCAGGAATACCAAACATTAAAGCGGTCATATCTACAATTGGATTGATCGTTCTTGTGTAACGCGAAACTGCTCTTGCTTCGTTATGGTCTGCAGAAACAGCGCGGATATCGGTTAAATCAAAAACAAGTGTAAGCATTTCTACAATGGGCAGCACCGAACGTATTGCCTGGGTATTGCTTCTTCTGCTCTGTTCGCTGTATTCCCTGTTGGCAACTTCAAGCCCCTGGCTAACATACTTTTGCGCAGCTTCCTGATGCTCAAGATTAAGAGTTGTATACACGACATAACCATCGCGGTAATAATCGCGCGTACCGTACATAAGAACATCAAGCTCGCGGCGCACATATTCACTGAACCACGGCGCTTTGTCTTCGCGCGTAAGATATGCAGAAAGAGCAGGCTGCGTCCAGTCAAAATTTTCCCAGTACTCGTTAAACGAAGCTTCCGCTTCATCTTTGTTGGCATAACCAAACTGGATCATGCGCTCCAGTACAAAGTGCTGCCGGTTCCTTGCCAGGTTTGGATTTCTTAGAGGATCAAAACGTGTAGGCCCGGAAAGTAATACCGCAAGAACTGCAGCTTCTGCAAGATCAACTTCTCTTGCGCTTTTTTTGAAAAAGTATTTACTTGCAACCTCGACCCCGTAGGTACCGGGACCCATCGGCATATAATTTAAATAGATTTCCAGAATTTCATTTTTGGTAAAACGGCGTTCCATTTGGAATGCCCACCACAGTTCTTTGATTTTTCGTTTTACGGTGCGCTCTGTTCTGTTGGTATAAAGAGTTCCGGCTACCTGCTGAGTAATTGTAGAACCGCCGCCCAAAGCTCCGCTGCCAAAAACCAAACTTCTGAATTGACCCCAAACAGCGCGTCCAATTGCACGGATACTAAAACCGCGGTGATTATAAAAATCCGGATCTTCGCGGGCAAGAACCGCATGTATTAAATGTCTGGGTAATTCGCTTAGCGCAACTAGCTCTCGCTTTTCATCAGAGGCAAACTCTGTTATCAGGTTTCCGTTAATATCCAGAAGTCTTGTTGGAAGCGCAGGCGCAAATTCAACAAAGTTTTCGTTATTTTTTGTATTGGCGGTTAATGCCAGGGAAAAGCCCAGACCAACACCGATCATAATCACTATTATTATGGTAAGAGCGGCAATTAGTCTGACAACAAAAGCGGAAATAAAGCCATTCCCGTTGTAATAACCCATATATTAAGCTTATTAAAACTCCGTTATCCGGTCAAGTATTGCCGGCGGAGTTTTCTTAATTCAAAGAGAATTAAAACGGCTGTAACAAGGAATAAAAAGGCATCGGCGACGGGAGTCGCTGCAATAACGCCCCAAAGACCCCAAATTCTGCCAAAAATGAGTATACATGGAATAAGAGCGACGCAATACCTGAACATGGAAAGAAAAATCGACACTTTTGGACGGCCGGTAACCACAAAGAAATTTGTCGAAACAATCTGAAACCCTGCAAGCGGCAGCAGCATCAGCATTAGCTGCATTGCACGGGGCGCAAACTGCATAAGCGCTTCGCTTCCGTCCGGAGCGAATAACCTTACAAGCTGAACCGGAAATATCTGGACCACAGCAAACCCCAGTATACATATTGATGTAGCCGCAGCTATTGCTCCGATATATGCGCGTAACACACGCCGGTATAATTTTGCTCCGTAATTGTATCCAAGTATTGGCTGCGCCCCCTGATTAATTCCAAAAACAGGCATGAGTATAAGCATTAATATCGCTCCAATAATACTCATTCCGGAAAGAGCGACATCGCCTCCGTTCTCTACTCCCAGCGCTGCTTCTCCGTACCATCCTGCGCTCTTGTTGCTTAAGAGCTGAACTATTGACATTAAAAACTGAAGCAAAAATTGAGCTGATCCAAAAGCCATTATCTGCGTAACAATTAAAGGATCCGGTTTTAACATTTTAAAGTTTAACCTTACTACTGCTTTTTTACTTAAAATAAATCTTAGTATGTATGCAGTAGAAGCGGACTGCGCAACAATTGTAGCCCATGCAGCTCCCTGTACTCCCCATTTAAACCACAAAATAAAAATCGCATCAAAAATAATATTAAGAACTGCTCCGAGTATCATTCCAACCATGGTAACGGCGGGAAACCCCTGCGCTCTTGTGCAATGAGACAAACCAAAACTTACCAAAAAGAAAACTGAACCGTACAATGTTATGCGAAAATATTCTCTTGCGTACCCCAGCGCTTCGCTTCCTTTTGCTGCACCCATAAGCGAAAGAATCGGATCTAGAAATACGAGTCCTAAAATTGTCATTAAAAGACCTGCGCCAATCAATAAAAAGAAACAATGATCCAGCGCATTTTCCGCTTCCTCTTTTCTGCCCTGCCCCAGCCTCATGGAGATCATGTTTGCCGCTCCGATTCCGAACAGCATTGCAAAAGCCATACCTATTGTCATAAGCGGGAAAACAAGAGAAAGTCCGCCAAGCGCAATTTCGTTTACTGCATGACCAATGAAAATTCGATCCACAAAATTGTACAGCGCATTTACAACCATACCGGTTATTGCAGGAATCGAGAATTTTAAAAGTAATTTTCCGATTGATTCGGTTCCCAGCCTGCCTGCAGCATTCTGCTTTCCGGGTATCATTAATTTATCCTTTTCATTTTAGCATTGCAGCCCAAATACGCAGTTCCTGCGCAGCCCAATGGACAATTAATAAACGCAGACAATCATTTACTGCTAAGTCTTTATCTATAACTGCTTCCGAAAAAACAGATTTAATAAAACTTCCAATCCTTGAATATTCAACAGGAATGTCCAAAATCCAGCGATAAAAACTTTCGCCGTTATTTTCTTTTACATATTTTTCAACAACATTTTGAAAGCTCTTGGCATATTCTTCTATTACAGAAACGGCAAATTTGGATTTCTTTTTATTTAATGCTTTATTAACAAACTCAGTTGCAGCTTCCGCTTCATCCATTGCAAGCGTAACAGCCATGGAATTATCTGCAGAATAACGCGCCAATATTTTATATAATTTCTTTTGCGTATCAACAATTGCTGCAATTGCCAAAATAACTTCGTCTCTTATATACTGAGGCAGATTTTTGGCGCGCAGAATATGCAATAGAACCGGAACAGATTCATAGTTGTGATACATTCCAAGAGCTTCCGCGCCCATAATCTGCAGTCTTGGATTTTGCGTATTTAAAATAATTTTTTCTATTTCCGGCAAAAACTCTTTGTCTTTCATTCTTGCCAGAGCAAGAATTGCTTCGCCCGCAAGCATATAGTCTTCGGAAAAAGAAAGTTCGCGTAACTTTGGAATTGCAGAATAACAATTATGATTCCCCAAAGCGCGCGCAGAAATATATGCCGTAGTAAAGGGGTTGTTTGTAATATCATCTTCAAGCGCTTTTTCTGCCTTTTTGCTTAATTTGTTCAATTTTTCCAAAGCTCTGATTGCATCCTGACGCGTTGCAAGTTTGGGAGAGCGCGCGCGATCCAATAATCCGTCAATTGCAAGATGAGACGGCGTATCGTGCAGCTCGCCAAGAACTTTTTTTTCTTCGTGCATATCCTGCGCTTTGTCCAATTTTCCCAAAAGACTTATAGCGCGAAGATCCCTAAAGGAAAAAATAACTTCCAGGGCATTTGTAAGAGGCATAGAATCCATTGCTTTCATTTTTTTATTTCTGGAAAGCGCTATCCCTGCAAGAATAAACATCAGAATAAAAAGAACCTTAAACGCTACAAATGGAGAAAGACCCATAAACAATAAAAGGTCGATTAAAAGCCCTGCCAGATTTGTACCTATTGCCCCTGCCATTCCCAGAGTTAAAAAATAAAGGATGCCCATGTCCATCATTTTTTCCTGCGGAATTAAACCAAGAAAATAAGTCTGCGCAATTCCTTCCGATCCAAGAAAACCAAAGCTGAGCATAAAAAATAAAAACACCATAAAAAGAATAATTCCGGATACATTTTCCATTGCTGAATACGGAAGAACAATAACCGGTATTAAACTGAGAAAACCAAGAATTACACTGACAAGAAAAAGCGGCTTAGCGCCAATGCGATCTACCAAAAACTTTACTATAAGGCCTGCCATTAAATGACCAAGGCTTCCAAAAACGGCAAAAAGCGAAATTAAACCATCGTTATGCTCAAACACTTCACGCGCATAAACAATTACGAATGTCCGCGTAATACCGGAAACAAGAACCACTATAAATAAAATAAATAAAAAGTTCTTTAATGCATCCTGCGAAAAAGCTTCTTTAAAGATTTCACCAAGCTTCATGCCGCCGCCGTCTTTTGGGGGCTCTGGCGTTGGAACTTTTTTAATTATTGTTCCGCTGATAACTCCTGTAATAACCCCAACGCTTAACAAAAGAGAAAAAATAAATATCGGCGGCTCCATACCCAGAATCATTGCAATTGAAAAACTTCCAAACATTCCAATTGAACTGCTTATAATCTGAATCTGCGTCATATAACTGCCGCGATCGGGACCTGTTGCAAGCATGCTTAAAACTGGATTATTGGCAATCATTCCAATTCCGCGAATCAGGTGAAAAAGAAGCACTCCAAGAAAAACCATAAAAAGAGCGGTATTCCGGTGCCCTGCATAATCAACAAAGGGAGCGGCAACTGCCAAAATCATGCATAAAGATCTGGCTGTCCACGCAAAACTAAAAATACCAATAATGGAAAAACGCCGGGCAAAAATTTTACCAAGAGGCAGCATAAATAATGCAATATAAAAGGTCGAGCTCATAAGCCCGATAAATGACGATGTAGCGCCCAGGCGAAGCGCAAAAAGAGTGACAATTATCCCTACCAGCATGTTCCAGGAAACTGCGTTAAAAATATTAAAATAGTTATATGTATCTCTAGCTTTGCTCAAGCGATAAGGAGATAACTGTGTTGCCATATATTATAATCTATATTGCAATTTCATTAATTTCAAGGTATACAGATAATTATGATAAAAGAAGCGATTATACAGGCGGCCAAAAGGGAAAATCTTACTTTTGAATGCGCCGAAGCAGTTATGAATGAGATAATGGAAGGAAAAGCCAGCGATATACAGATGGCTGCCTACCTTGCTGCCATGTCTGTTAAAGGCGAAACAATTGACGAAATTACCGCATCTGCAACAGGTATGCGCAAACATTGCACAAGAATCCTGCACGATATGGATGTTCTGGAAATTGTCGGCACCGGCGGCGACCATTCCAATTCCTTTAATATATCCACAACTTCTGCGCTGGTTATATCTGCGGCTGGAATCCCTGTTGCAAAGCATGGAAACAGGGCATCGTCAAGCAGAACTGGTTCTGCCGACGTTCTTGAAGCTCTGGGTGTTGATATAACAATTAAACCAGAACACAGTCTTAAACTGTTAAAAAATATAAATCTTTGTTTTTTATTTGCACAGAACTATCATATATCGATGAAGTATGTTGCGCCCGTCCGCCGTGAACTTGGTATTCGTACAATTTTTAATATACTTGGTCCTTTGGTAAATCCGGCGGGTGCAAACATGGAACTTTTAGGCGTGTATGAACCGGAATTGATTGAACCAATGGCAAAAGTACTTTGTAATCTGGGCGTTAAAAGAGGCATGGTTGTTTACGGTCACGACGGGTTAGACGAAATTTCGATGAGTGCGCCGACTACTGTCTGCGAATTACGCGATGGTTTTATTAAAACTTACGAAATTACTCCTGAACAGTTTGGGTTCGAACGCTGTAAAAAGGAAGATCTGCTGGGCGGAACTCCTGCAGAAAATGCAGAGATAACAAAAAAGATTCTAACAGGCGAAAAAAGCGCAAGACGTAATGCTGTGTTATTAAATTCTGCGGCTGCAATACATATTGCCAAACCGGAAGTTAATATGAAAGATGCCGTTGGTATCGCCGCAGAAGCGATTGATTCCGGCAAAGCAAGCGAACAGTTAAAACAATTTGTTGAATTGTCGCAGAAGAAAGAGTACGCGAATTAACGTGAGAAAAAGGGTCCGCGGATTTTCGCAGATTAGCGCGGATTAATAAGAGGGTTTATGAGAGCACCGCCGGCGATACTTGGAAAGATTGCAGATAGTACCTTAGCGAGGGTTGCGAAAGCCAAGGAGGCGATGTCTTTAGAACTTGTGCGCGAACAAGCTTTTTCATTAATTAAAAAAGAGCAACTAAAGCCGCTGCAGTTTGAACGCGCATTATCAACTCCTGGTTTATCTTTTATCTGTGAAGTTAAAAAAGCGTCTCCTTCCAAGGGTATAATCGCAGAACATTTCCCCTGGCTGGAAATTGCAAAAGACTACGAACAGGCAGGAGCCGCTGCAATTTCTGTTTTAACAGAGCCTGAGTTTTTTCTTGGAAGCGAGCAATACCTGCGCGAAATATCCGCTGCTGTTTCCATACCAACACTTAGAAAAGATTTTATAATCGACCCGTACCAAATCTACGAAGCAAAAATGTGGGGAGCAAGCGCTATACTTTTAATCTGTGCGCTTTTGGAACCAGAAACAATCACTGAATACATGGCTATTGCCAGTGACCTAGCGCTTGATTGTCTTGTCGAGATCCACAGTGAACAGGAAGCGCAGGAAGCCATCGGCGCCAGAGCAAAAATAATAGGCGTAAATAACCGCGACCTTACAACTTTTAAAGTTGACACAGGACTCACAACACGCTTAATAAAACAAATACCTACAGGAATACTTACTGTCGCAGAAAGCGGAATAAATAATACAGATGATATCCGCGAACTTAAAGACACCGGTGTAAACGCAGTATTAATCGGCGAAAGCCTTATGCGCGCAGCAGACAGAAAAGCGTTGTTAGCGGAGTTGATGGGAGCAGTTTGATTTGACAACGAATGCTCGCTGTGATATATTCTAATTAAGTTACCTGGAGGGTATTATGTCTGCGGCTAATACAAAAAATAATCTAATTTCTCAATTAAGCAATCAGGATATAATATCAGAATTTACAAAAGGTTTATTTTGGAACTTTAATACTGAAAAACTTGATTTATTATTACATAAAAACTTAATTATTGAACGCGTAATAGAAGCCGGATTGGAAAATGATGAAGTTTTAATGTGGAAACTTTATTCATATGAAGATATAAAAAAAGTAGCTATAGAAATTGAATATTTATCGCCAGAAAAATTAAACTATATCGCATTTGTATTAAAAATAAACGAGGAGGGATTTAAATGTTACGGACAGAAACCGTGGTACCGGAAATGTTAGAAGTATTAAAAGAATTACAAAGTAACCCTTTGTTTTTTAATTTTTATTTGGCTGGCGGGACATCATTAGCATTACAATTAGGTCACAGAACCTCAACCGATATTGATTTATTTTCTTATAGTGAACAAAACTTTGTTAAAATAATTCAATATTTAAACAAACACCCAGATAAATATAAAATTGACGAATATCAGGAAGGATTTATAAGATTATATACAAACGGAATAAAAGTAGAATTAATTTATGATGATATGGGGAAATTAATAAAAGAACCGAAAAATATAGATGGAATTATTTTTTTAGATAAAAGCGAAATAGCTCCTATGAAATTAAAAGCAATCACAGGAAGAACCAAAAGCCGTGATTTAATAGATTTTGCATATTTACTACAGGAAATGTCTCTTGAAAATATATTCAATTTATATAAAGAAAAATACGGAGCCGTTAATATTAATATATTAAAAAGAGAATTACTATTTAAAAGTAAAATAATAAATGAAGATGATTGGTTAATTGGTATTAAAATGATAAAAAATGATATTAAACCACAAAATATTCCAAATATTATAAAACAATCAATAGATGAATATAATATTAGTATTGGTATAAATAGCAATAAAACATCATGACTCCCTTCGGTCTTCGAGCTTTCGGTCTTTAAGACCAGGGAATTGGATTCTATACGCCGCTTGCACGGCAATTTTATGAGCTTACGCGGCTTGTGCATAATAAAGCTCGTGGAAATATCGACTTTACGTAGAATATCTGATACAATACCGGAAGTAACAATATGAAAATAAATGAAACGATAGAAGAACTCCTAAAAGCTCCTGAAGGCGAACATTATGAATTCAAGGAAGCAAAAAATAAATATGACTTTCATACAACATTAAAATACTGTTGTGCATTGGCAAACTGCGGCGGAGGCAAGTTTGTTTTAGGAATTTCCGATAAACGCCCGCGGAAAGTTGTAGGCAGTAACGCATTTGATCAACCTGAAAGAACAAAAAATGGATTAATGGAAAAACTACAAGTTCGTGTTGATTTTCAGCTTTATAATCATAATAGTAAAAGAGTATTGGTTTTTGAAATTGCAAGCCGTCCTATCGGTTTACCTGTGCAAGTTGATGGTGTTGCCTGGTCGCGAAAAGGAGACAGCCTTGTCCCAATGTCTTCTAAAGAAATGCAACGTATATTTATAGAAGGCGGACAGGACTTTTCTGATGAAATATGCAAAGACGCGACAATAAAAGATTTGGATAAAGGTGCCGTTGAAGCATTCAGAAAACAATGGATTTCTAAAACTGGAAATAAAACTCTAAAAACTCTCTCGGTTGAACAATTAATGATAGACTGCGGAGCTATTATAAACAACGAAATTACCTATGCGGCATTAGTATTATTCGGATCAAAGACTGCTCTTCGAAAATATTTAACGCAAGCGGAAATAATATTTGAATATCGTTCAAAAAACAGCGCCGGACCAGCACAACAAAGAGTTGAATTCAACATTGGCTTTTTTGCGTGTTTTGACGCAATCTGGGATTTGGTAAATTTACGAAATGATAAACAGCATTATCAGGAAGGATTATTTGTTCTTGACGTTCCAACATTTAACGAAAGAGTAGTTCGTGAAGCATTATTAAATGCTGTAAGTCACAGAAATTATCAAATGAGCGGAAGTATATTTGTACGTCAATACCGTGACAGACTTGTTATTGAAAATCCCGGCGGATTTCCTTCTGGAGTTACTACAGAGAATATACTTAATATTCAATCACCTCGAAATCGTCGTATTGCATCTATTCTTGCATTATGCGGATTAGTCGAGCGCGCTGGTCAGGGAATGAATTTAATTTATGAATTGAGTATAAAAGACGCTAAACCATTACCAGACTTCAGCGGAACTGATGATTATTTCGTTTTTCTAACATTAAACGGAATAATTCTTGATGACAGATTGTTATTAATGTTAAAAAAAATTGACAGCGAAAAACTTGAATCTATGATAACAGCAGATTTATTGATAATCAATTCATTATTTTATGAACAAAAAATCTCAAAACAAATAATGGGATTTAAGAACATTGAAATAAATATAAATAAGTTAATTGATTGGGGAATAATTGAAGTTACAGGCAGAAACAAGTATGTATTAGCCAGAAGTCTATATGAATCAACAGGAAAATCCGGCGTTCATACCAGACTTGTGGGTCTAGACAAAGAAACAAACAAGGAACTGTTGCTAAAACATATTAAATCGAATGGTAAGAAAGGTACCCCTTTTAATGAATTACAGCAAGTTTTGCCTAGTCATTCAAGAAGACAGATTCAGAAATTACTCATTGAATTAAGGAATGAAAATCGTATTTTTGTTGAAGGCACCACTAAAAACGCAAAATGGTACATTTCATAAATTGCACCGTAATTGCACCGTAATTGCACCGTAATTGCACCGAATTGCACCGAACTTGCACGGCAATTTTACGAGCTTACGCGGCTTGTGTATAAAAAAAGCCGCTCCGAAGAGCGGCTGATTTTGTAAAAAAATTACTTCATTTGCAACTAGTAAGTGAACCTGACCGTAATGTTTGTTTGCCCGCCGCTTACTCCGGTTACATCAAAAGTTAAATTATTTATTGGTGTAATTGGCGTAGGTAATGTCCTA
>WQXC01000020.1 GCA_009785045.1 Treponema sp.
CCCCCCCCCCCCATTTGGTTTTTATTAATATTCATAACTTAATTTTACCATATTTTTTTAATTTAACAACTATGCGGTATAGGCGTTTTTTGATTTATTTTAAAAAAAAGCCCGCAAGCGCATACACGCTCACGGGCTAATCTCTAATTCTAAATCTTAGAACGGTCTTTCCGAAAGATACTTGTACTCTTTCCAAACACGTTCAGCCTGTTTCTTCGCGATGGCAAGCAGTCTGTCGGCTTCTGCCTGGTTAGCTGCCTTAAGACTCTTGAACCTGTTTTCTTTGTACATAAAGTCTTCCAACGGAGTGGTTGGGTCTTTGGAGTCAAGCTGGAACGGATTTTTGCCTTGATCTTTCAATCTTGGGTCGTAGCGGTACAGCGGCCACAAGCCGCTTGTTACTACTGCTTTGCCCTGTTCCAATCCCTTGCTCATATCGATACCGTGGGCGATACAATGCGAGTAAGCGATGATAAGCGACGGACCGTCATAGGATTCCGCTTCGCGGATAGCTTTGATAGTCTGCGCCATATTTGCGCCTAACGAAATCTTTGCAACATATACATAGCCGTAACTCATTGCGATTGCGCCAAGGTCTTTCTTTACAATTGGCTTTCCGCCGTATGCGAACTTTGCAATTGCGCCTACTGGTGTAGCTTTAGACATCTGACCGCCTGTGTTGGAATAAACTTCTGTATCCATACAAAGCAGGTTAACGTTTTTGCCGGAAGCAATAACGTGGTCTAAGCCGCCGAAGCCAATGTCGTATGCCCAACCGTCGCCGCCGAAGCCCCAAACTGATCTCTTAATAAAGTGATCAGCAAGCGAGAGCAATAATTTTGCTGTCGGCTTTGAGTCTTTCGCAAGAGCAGCTTTAAGCTCATCAACATTTTTGCGCTGTTCTTCGATAGCTGCATCGTCAGCCTGATTGTTATTAAGCAATTTGTCGATGATACCTGCTGCAATGCCTTCGCCTTTTGCTTTAACTGCCATTTCACGGGCATGTTCAGCAAGCTTATCACTTGTTAATCTAAAGCCCATCGCAAATTCTGCAGTGTCTTCGAACAAGCTGTTACACCATACAGGACCACGTCCGTCGGAGCGCTGACAATACGGTGTCGTTGGCAGGTTACCGCCGTAGATAGAAGAACAACCAGTTGCGTTACCAATAAGCGCGCGATCGCCGAATAGCTGAGAAATAAGTTTGATATAAGGTGTTTCACCGCATCCGCCGCAAGCGCCGGAGAACTCAAACAATGGCCGTTTGTAAGCAAGCGCTTTAGGATTGCTAAGTTCACCGTCTGCTGGTGTTTCCGGCAGGCTTAAGAAATAATCCCATACAGCAACTTGTTCTGCGTGGAATGCCGGATCGTCAGCATAAGATTTATAAACAAGAGCGTCGGATGCTTCTTTGCCGTCAGTTTTGCACATTGGACAAGCGCTGAAACAAACGCCGCATTCATAACAGTCTTCGCATGCGATAACCATTGTAGCTTTCATACCGTCAATTGCTTTTGGTTTAACATCGGCAGTCTGGAAACCTTTAGGCGCTTTTGCAACCTGGTCTGCTGTAAGATTTTTCATACGGATACAAGCATGAGGACATACAACTGTACAAATACCGCACTGTGTACAGGCAGCCGGGTTCCAAATTGGAACACGTTCTGCAACAGAGCGTTTTTCAAACTGCGATGTAGCAGTCGGGAAAGTTCCGTCTGCAGGAATCTTGCTTACAGGAAGGTCTGAACCAAACTGGAACGATACCGCTCCGAGTGTTTCTCTTACCCATGCATCTTTTGATGTAGCAAAAGGCGGTTTCATTTTTTTGCTGCCGTCTGCACTGGAATAATTTACTTCTTCTACAGCTTTTAATGCAGCGTCAACAGTATTGTAGTTTTTCTGAACAACATCAGAACCTTTTTTACCGTAAGAATGTTCGATATGTTCTTTCATGCGCTTAACAGCTTCGTCTTCTGCCAATATGCCGGATATTTTAAAGTAAGCAGCCTGCATAACAGTGTTAATGCGGTTACCCATTCCAGTACTGCGTGCAATTTCTGCGCCGTTAATAACATAAAACTTTAATTTTTTGTCCACAATTTGCTTTTGTACTTCGATAGGAAGTTCTTTCCAAACTTCTGCTGAACTGTAAGGACTGTTAAGAAGGAAAGTTCCGCCAGCTTTAACTCTTGCGAGCATATTGTACATTTCCATATAGGAGAACTTATGACATGCAAGGAAGTCAGCCGAATTGATAAGATACGGACGGCGAATTCTGCCGCCGCTCTTGTTAAAGCGAAGGTGAGAAACTGTAAAGCCGCCGGATTTTTTTGAGTCATAAGAGAAGTAAGCCTGAACACTATAATCAGGTTTAGCTTCGCTGATGATCTTAATCGAGTTCTTGTTTGCGCCGACAGTACCGTCTGCGCCAAGACCGTAGAACAATGCTTCGTACACATCTTTTTCGTCAAGAACGAATTCCGGATCATAGTCTAAGCTCTTATTCTGAACATCATCTTTAATACCAACTGTGAAGTTAGCGATTTTTTTACCGCTTAGGTTATCAAATACTGCTCTAACCATTGTAGGTGTAAATTCTTTTGATCCAAGACCGTAGCGTCCGCCAAGAATGACAGGGTTGGCTTTGAAATCGCCGGAAGCCTGCATTTCTGCAACTGCTGTGCGAACATCCTGATACAACGGCTCGCCGTTGGCGCCCGGATCTTTTGTGCGGTCAAGAACTGCAATTGCTTTAACAGAAGCAGGAATTGCTTTTACAAATGCTTTTGCGTCAAACGGGCGGTACAAGCGTACTTTTACCATACCGGTCTTTTCGCCTTTGGCATTTAAATAATCGATTGTTTCTTCGACAGTGTCTGCGCCTGAACCCATAATGATAACTACTTTTTCTGCGTCTTTTGCGCCGTAGTAATCAAACAGGTTGTATGCTCTTCCTGTCAATTTGGCGAATTTGTCCATTTCTGCCTGAACGATAGCAGGAGTTGCATCGTAGTATTTATTAACGCCTTCACGTCCCTGGAAATATGTGTCCGGGTTCTGTGAAGTACCGCGAATCATCGGTTTTTCCGGAGTTAAACCGCGTGCTCTGTGAGCAGCGATAAGGTCGTCATCGACCATTTGGTGCATTAATTCGTAGGAAGCTTCCTCGACCTTCTGCATTTCGTGACTGGTGCGGAACCCGTCAAAGAAGTGAAGGAAAGGAATGCGTGAGCGTAAGGTTGATGAATGTGCAATAAGCGCCAGATCCATTACTTCCTGAACGTTGTTGGAAGACAGCATTGCCCAGCCGGTCTGGCGGCATGCCATTACGTCCTGGTGGTCGCCAAAAATACAAAGGCTGGATGTAGCAAGTGCGCGCGCTGAAATATGGAAAACCGTGGAGGTAAGTTCCCCGGCTACCTTGTACATTGTGGGAATCATGAGCAATAAGCCTTGTGAAGCTGTAAATGTGGTGGACATTGCGCCTGTCATAAGCGCTCCATGTACCGCCGCCGCTGCGCCCGCTTCGGACTGCAGTTCTACGACATCAGGGATAGCGCCCCAGATGTTTTTGCGCCCCTGGGCAGAAAACTCGTCTGAGAGTTCACCCATCTGGCTGGAAGGGGTAATCGGATAAATCGCGATTACTTCGCTAAGTGCGTGGGCAACGTGCGCCGCCGCTGTGTTACCTTCGATTGTGACATAATTCTTGTTTGCCATTTTATTCCTCTGCTTTTTGGTGGATAATATAGGAGATAATATCATTTATTTAGGGTAAATACAAGCGGTTAAATTGACAGATATTGAAAAATCGCAACAAAACTACCTTAATTCACGCTCCATAGCTCTGATAATCTCGTCCCGGGAAGGCATTATAGGAAGCTGATCACCGGAAGCAGGGACTGTAACTGAAGGATATACCTGCCAGGAGTCACGAATTGAGTATAAAGCGGCATCATTTCCGGAATTTCTCCATTGACGGGCTCCAATTCGCCAGGCTCTGGTAAAGCCTTCTTCTGGAACTGTAATTTCGACCGGGAGCCAGCGTTTTTTAACTCCGTCCATTTCAAGTTCGATAATATCGGCATTTCCGGCGCGCCATGTTGTGTCGCCGACTTCAAAGGCAACGTAAATGTGCCCCGGAATCGTGATAAATGCGCTTTCGATGTTCAGCGCTTCCAAAAGCGAGCAGAAAAGTATAGATAAATACGAACAGTCTCCGCCGCGATAGTACAGAGCCTGGTAAGGGTAACTGACATTGTCAAGAACAGATTCATCTGAGGAAACAGTTACGAAGGATGTTGCAGGAACTACAACATAGCTAATTCCGTATAAACGCAGCGCTTCAAACAAGGCGACGGCATAGCGGACATTGGACGGAACATTGCCGGGATATTCACGCGCATCAACTGCGGCGGCTACATAACGGGCAAAAAGACGCGCGGCGCTGTCACGCGGCGAAACGAATGCGGCGGCGCGGCGGTCATCGTCCCAGCTAAGCGTGTTGCGGTGGAAAATCGGCATTTGAATCGGATAGAACGATTGCTTTCGCGCGCCGAGGGAACGGTACTGCACCTGAATTTCTCCGTTTGCATTTACGGTTTCTGTCAAACCAAGCATACTTTCGTTGAACAAAGCTGTTACAGGTATCTCGATACTTTCGCCTGAAGCAAGCTGTAAATTATCTGCAAAAACCCACGGACGGCTCATGTAACTTTCCATGAAAAATGAAAAACTAATATCTGTTATAAGATTTGGTTCTTCGTTGGTTATTTTGATAGTTGCAACAGGGTTATTTTCGTACCATGCCCAGGAAACCGGAAAAACGCGGAACTGTTCAGTTTTTTCCACTTGTACCCGTGTTCTGCCGCCCATTATTTCTGTCAGGTTAAATGAAACTCCAAGATTTATTCCAAGCGATGAAAACGGACTTTGCGGGCTGAAAACCCGGTGATTGTATCCGCCCTCTGCATAAATGCCAAGATACGGCAGCAGATGAAACTGCGCTCCAAGAGCTCCGCCGTAAAGCGCTTTTGTTTCGTTTTCTCCCGTGCGTGAATACTGATACGCTCCGCCGTAAAAACCTGCCTGAAAAGTCCAGCGGTCAAAAGGCCGCGCGCGCAAAATAGGTCCGCCTCTGCCTTCCAGCAATGTAAGAGGATCTCCTGTCTGCACTGGAATGCTGGAAAATCCGCCGCCGGCGCTTAAGCCGATTTCAAAAATCTTTAAAAATGAGAAAACACTCCAGTCTAAAGAAGCAGACGCTCCAAAACCAGCGCCAAACTGGGAAAGCCCAACAGGAGCTTCTACCACAGGAGCAATACGCAGAGAAAAATCAGCGAACAACATATAACTGTTAACCAACAGCAGACAACCGACAAATAAAATTTTTACACTACGCATATTAATTTCCTTTTTTTATTTTTCAGTCAGATTCCTGACTGCATCCCAATCATCCGGCGGCGGGTTTTTCATATATTCCGCACAACGTTTGGAGTATAATTCCGCTACTCTGTCTTCTGCATTGGTATTTTTAAGTTCATTAAAGATACCGGCAGCTTCGTTAAATTTTTTATTCTCGTAGAAATCCATTGCTTTTTCCCATTGTTCAACTGCCTTAACAATGTCTTCCTGACCATTGTTGTCTGCAAGCACTTCATACAGCCTTAAGGGCGTATTGATTCCTACAACCCGCACGCGGTCAAGCCGCCGCAATAAAAATTCGTCACCTATTTTTTCACGGGTATATTCGCTTATTAAAATGCCGCCTGTATTGTACTGTTTGTTTACTCCTTCGAGTCTTGCGGCAAGATTAACGGCGTTCCCCATTATTGTGTAATCCATTTTATTTTCCGCGCCCATGTTTCCAACTACCATTTCGCCTGTATTAATGCCTATGCGCGTAAAAAGCGGAACCGGGCTTAAACCTTCTTCCACTACTGTTTTATTTAATTCCCTTTCCGCCGCTTTCATTGCAACAGCGCTGCGGCAGGCAAGAACAGGATGATCGGCGCGGAAAACAGGAGCGCCGAAGAACGCAATAATTGCGTCTCCTTCGTATTTATCGATTGTTCCCACATTCTCCATAACAATATTGCTCATTAATGTCAGATAACGGTTAAGAAGCCGGACAAGATGAACAGGATCAAGCTGTTCGGAAATTGTAGAAAACCCCTGAATGTCTGTGAACATTGCCGTCATTTCGCGTTTTTCGCCGCCAAGATTTAACTTGTCCGGGTCGTTAATAATTTCTTCGATTACTTCCGGCGCAAGATAACGTGAGAATGCATTATGTAAAAATGCTTTTTCGTGGCTTGTTGTAAGGAACTTTGTTACCATTATCGTAACAAAAGTAAGTGTTGTCGCTATCAATGGGAATGCAAGGCCAAGATATACTCTGCTTGCGGCAAAAACTGTAAGGAAAGAAGCGCACAACAGGAAAATACCGGATAACCCGGTGATAATTGACAAGTGTGTATCAAAACGGCTGACAAGATAGCCGATTAAAAGCGAATATAACAGAGCGATAATTACAGATACAAACCACGGAGTGTCGGTAAGAAAGTCTGCGGCAAGCAGCATATTGGCTGCAACCGCGTAACTGCCTACATTGGGATAATTTTCCTGAAACGTTATAAGACCAAGATCTGTCATTGATGTCGCATCAGAGCCGATTACGCTGAAACTGCCTTCAAGGCCGGAAGCGCCTTCGCGGATTGCAGCCAGGCGGAAAAATTGTGCGCGGCCTTCTTGGAAAAGTTCGCGGACATATTCCGCAGTTTCCCAATCATCTCCGACATCTTCAAGGATGTAACCTTCGTAAGGACCGTAAAGGAATTGTTCGCAGCTTGTAAAAAAGTTTTGCCGCGCAAGCAGCCAGTTTTCTCCGGCGGCTTCGTTATTCGCAAACGCATTTTTCTTAATTGATTCAGCCTCAAGATAATAATCCAGCGGGGTAAGACCTCTGTCCCAGCAATAAAACAAACCGGTGTAATCCATGTTGGCAATATTCTGCGCAAAATGAGGTTCAATTACCGTGTGTTGAATTAACGATATAAGGGACATCATGTTATAGTCGTAGAAATTTTTATTCGGCCATCTTACAAGCATGGATCCATCCTGAGCGCGCGGAACGCGCAGGACAACATCGCCGCCGTTTTTCAGAAAAACTGCCCTGTTTGTTACTTCTATTGAATCGTAGCCGATTGTTTCCTGCAATGCTGCAAGCGTTAACTGCCGGTAGTAATTCCCCTGATACTTCCATAAAAGGTTTATCCTGCGGCGCAAGCCGTCGGTATCGGGGCTGGCATTTACAAACCCGGCGCCCTTTGCGCGGCTTAAAAGTTTGAATATTGCAGGCATTACCATTTCTGTTTCCGGGGTTTTGGTATCTTTACGGATGTTAATATTATGATAGGCAATATTTTCGGCAAGATACAAATCCAGTTCGGGATCTGTTTTTATTTCAACCTCATCGTCAATAATAAGTTCCTGCATTGTCAGAGTCAGCCATGAATTACCGCTGAATGCCAAAGCTTTGGCAAAGTATTCATCAACATCTCTGCCTAAATGCGGAATTATAGATGTTACATCATTTAAACTTGCAGCGCCTGAATGTAAATAGTCAATAAATACATCCATTGCATAATCAGGATCGAACCTTTGAGCGCTTTCATCAAGATAGCTTAAGTCAAATACAATTGATTTAACTCCAAGCTCTTTTAAAAGCACCACAACATCTGCATATACCTCACGCCTGAACGGGAATCCTCCGGCAAAATCCATTGAATCATCGTCAAGCGTAATTACAAAAACTTTATTGCTTTCGGTCAACGGGGGAAGAAAACGCAGAAACAGATCAAAGAGTTTGTTATCAAGAGAAGTAAAAAACAACAATGATGACACAACACATGCCGCAAGAGATACTCTTATAAAAGAACGTTTCCGGTTTACTTTACCCATTATGCTTCACTATTCCGGATTATTACTCGTCATCCTCTTCTGCAATATTGGGAGACCTTGCAGCGGCGCTCGCTCTCGCGGAAGCGGTCGAAGCCTGTCCTGTCACGCGTGTTGCTGCCCCTGTTTCTACACGGCTTACATTCTGCCCAATACGCAGGCTTGATACGGAAGTTGCCAATTCAGAAACCTTGCCGCTGCGCGCTGCCGGAATATTAATTGTTCTTTCGCCGAACTTAAGAACAAGGGTCGATTCTGCCGCAGTATGAATAACAGTATCTGCGTTAAGAATTTCTCCAGGTCTTAAATTAACTCTGGAATTTCCCGATTCCCGCTGAACAGATCCTGTTACGCTTTCTACAGTGTAGCTCTGCGCAAAAACAAAACCTACCGCCAGACATGCAATAATTGCAAACATCACCAGCTTTTTCATAAATCATCTCCTCAAAAAATAATTACTATTGTTAACATTCAGATAATTACATTATCTGCTTTCCTGTACAAGTTCCATTCCTCTTAACGCAGCAGCATTACTGCTGTCTCTGGCAAGAGCCTGCCTGAACCAGCGTTCTGCGCCTGCAAAGTCGCGTTCTGCCAAAGCAAGATTGCCGCGGTTATTCATCGCAGAAACCAGTCCCATACCTGCAGCGCGTTCGTATGATGCCTTTGCATCTGCAGTCCGTCCAACACGCACAAGCACCATTCCCAATCTGTTATGCAGCGCCGCAGTAGGCCTTGCGGTAATCTGCGCCTGCACCTGCCGTACCAGAGGGTTTAATTCCTGCTCTATGTACTGCTGATACACGCGGTTTACTTCCCTTGTTGCAGCAGCAGCATCTGTATGTAAAACATTCCTACCCTGTTCTGGTAACGGCGCTGGAGGATAAACACCCCATGCATATTCCATTGTAACAAAGTCTGCGCCGTCGGATTCAAAAGCCCGTGTTATAATCGATGCTCCCTGTGTCCATGCTGCGGTAAAACCATTATTAAAACTTTTCATTGATAACGGCAGCCATGCATTATCGTCTACTACTAAAATGCGGGAAAGGCCGTTAAACAATGTTTCAGCGCCTCTCTGGGTTGTATCAAGAGAAACAGCAACAAGCAGATCATCATCTGTTTGGATAAAAGCCGATTGAATACCTACGCTTTCAAGACCTGCGGCAAATAAAATTGCAAGGTCGCGGCTGTCGCCTGTTCCAAAAGCAAGCGTTTCTGCCGGGAACTGAACTTCACCTTCTCCGGTGTAAGTTTCGCCTAACCGGATACCGGCTGCGCGAAGACTTTCAAACAGCCATATAGCAAATTGCATGTTTTCGTTATGGCCAATACGGGGGTTCGCGCGGGCAAGACCTGCGACAAACCTTGCATAATCCAGCACTTCCGGAGAAGTGGGAGAAATAAACGAAGCGAGCGCCGTAGCGTCGTTCGATGAAACCATGTTACGGTTATTAACAGCTACGGTTACCGCGCGGACAACTTCCCGCTCTTCTCCAAGGAAACGATAACGTATAACAAGTTCGCCAAGGATACGGCCTCTGTCGGAGAAACGCAGAACAGCAGATGAAAAATCCGCAAACAGCGGAAGCTGAGCGTTTCGTCCGCGCGGAATTATGGAAACCGAACCGCATAAAAATTCAGATGCAGTATAACCTGCAGCGCGGAAATAAAGACGAACATCCCGGATTTCGGCATTTTCGGTATTTCTAATTGTAATGGTTCCTATCGGACTGGTCTGATAAAGCCGCATAAATGCGGGATACACAGCGCCGTATTGATCAAGAACCGCACCGGCTCCTTCGCGTCCGGTTCCTGCTCCTGTGCGGAAGGACAATTGAGCAGTTAGCCCTGCATACATACCGGAGTTAAATAAAGGACTGCTGCCTGAATCTTCATGATACTGCCGCCAGCCCATGTTAGCCGCAACTAAAAAACCGGGTGTAAAACGAAAACCAAGCTCTCCGCCGTATCTTAAAAACATTCCCGCAGAACTTACAGTATCTTCAAGCGCTGACTGGTATAAACCAACGGCGCCGTCTGCGCGTATTAAAAGTCTGGAAAGAGGAAAGAAGTACAACCCTGCTGCGCCGCCAAATGAATAGAAGGAAACATTTAAAGCGTTGTCACCCTGCATAGGATTAATTAATAAGCCGCCTTCGATACCAAAGGTGTAACCAAGACCAAGCGGATTGGGCCAAATTGTAGAAAGATCGATTTCGAAACCAAGTCCGCCGCCTCCGCCCATGCTGTACCGTTCGTTACCATCTTCCGCTTCATTGCCATCACCTGCGGGAATGGAAACAAAACCGTTGGGACGGAACGAAAAGTCAAATGCAGACAGAGAAGTTCCGATGCTTAAAAAGCAAGCTGTCAAAAGCAAAAAGAATACACACTTGTTATTCATTTAATGTACACTCCATGTTTCAGTATAATACTATCATTATTATATACTATTTATTTAATATAAATACTATACCGTAGTATATAAAAATAAAAAATGTGAAATTTCTTTCAATTTTGACCCGAAATTCCGGCTAAAATAGGGTATCTGCGCCCTTCAATCCCGGTAAAATCCCAAATACCGGAGATATCGCCTTAGAGGGAAATTAAGTTGATTATGGTTTCCGGGGTTATGGTTTATTCTGCCTGCCTGGAAAGGATGGTGTTTATTCTGTTTAAAAGATCGACACTTTCGTATGGTTTGGAAATAAGGTCTGCTGCCCCAATTCTGGATGCATAAAGTTTTTCTCTTACGCCGTCCAGCGATGTTAAAAAAGCTATGGGGACATTTCGTAAAAGACTTATTCCCTTTATTTTATTGTACGCTTCCCAGCCGTCCATTTCCGGCATAAGGATATCAAGCAAAATCAGGTTTGGAACGAGTCCTTTGGATAAAAGAATCAACGCTTCTTTTCCGGATTTAGCGGTAATTATATTATATTTACCCTTTAAGATATTTTCTGCGATTACAAGATGGACTTCGCTGTCGTCCACTAAAAGGATTTTTTTTAAATCATCGTCCATTTCGAGTAACCCTCCTTAATGGCCGCCTGCGTATTTTAACGGCAGGTACTATAAATATAACATACAAACCCTTAAAAGAAAAGGAAAATCGAGCTATTCATTATCTATAAAAAAGGTTAAACTCTTGAAATGAAGTACAAATTTTTTATAATTTATGCAGTTTTAACTGCGCTGGTTTTTTTGGGCTGTAAAGGCGGCTCCGGTTCTTCCCGCGGGGAAGTAAATTTTGATAAAGACGCATCTTATGCAATTGGTCTGAATATTGGATCGAATTTAAGAGAAGGGCTTATCGCAGACGGTGTCTACCCGAATATTGACGAATTTATTAAAGGCATGAGGGATGGTATAACAGGCAGAGAACCGCGCTTTGATCTGTTCGAAGCAAGAGACAGAATAGAAGCAGCTTTTGACGCCATGATGGAAGGTAAAAATGCAGACGCCATTCAGGAAGAAATTGACTTTCTTGCAGAAAATGCAAGGAACCCCGGCATTATAATCACGCCAAGCGGACTGCAATACGAAGTTCTTGTCGAAACAAGCGGACCAAAACCGACTATCGACAGTGTCGTTAAAGTGCATTACGAAGGCAGACTGACCGACGGTTATCTTTTTGATAATTCATACGAAACACAAGCGCCTGTACAGTTCCCGCTAAGCGGAGTAATTACCGGCTGGGCAGAAGGATTACAGTTAATGAGCGTAGGCAGTAAATATAAATTATATATTCCATCCGAAATGGGTTACGGTCCGTACGGCATGGGTCCGATTCCTCCGTATGCAACATTGATTTTTACTGTTGAACTTCTGGAAATATCGGAAATGTCAGAATTTGATTATTTTTTCTAAAATAACAAAAGTATAAAAGGAGAAAATCATGAAAAAATTAACGGTTTTTTTATGCTTGTTTTTTGCTGTATTAATGTTACATGCAAAAGCAATTCACGAAGATTACAGAAAGGCTGACGAAAAAGCCAAGGTAAGCTATGCCTTTGGAATGGCAATCGGTTCAAATTTCGATCTTAAATCGCTTGGTATAGACTTTGATTATGCAGCCCTCGCCGAAGGATTAAAAGCCATGGTAGAAGGCTCAGAGCTTCAGTTCAGCGAAATGGAAGCGATGGAAATAATCGACGCTGCTTTACAAAGAGTTATGGAACAAACTGCAGGAGTAAACAGAGCGGTAGAAGACGAATATCTTTTTGCAAACAGTCAGCGCCCCGGCGTTCAGATGACACCAAGCGGACTTCAGTATGAAATTCTGGAAGGAACAGAGGGAGAGAAACCAACACGCCAATCTGTTGTAAGAGTAAACTATACCGGAACTTTTATTGACGGAAGCCTGTTTGATCAATCTACCGAAGACAACGGTTCATATATTCCTTTAGAGCATGTTATACCAGGCTGGACCGAAGGTTTAATGTTAATGAGCGTTGGCAGCATATACCGCTTTTTTATACCTTCATCGCTGGCATACGGCAAAGACGGCATTCAGGGAATTATTCCGCCGTATGCAACACTGCTCTTCTCTGTTGAGTTACTAGAAATTATAAATGATGATCAAGAGGAAGACGAATCCTAAAAATTGATCCTTCGCCGGCATGGCTTTCCGCTTCGGCATTTCCCTTGTGAAGCAAGGCGATGTGCCGGACGATGGAAAGCCCAAGTCCGGTGCCTCCCGCCTGACGGCTTCTTGCGCGATCTACACGGTAAAATCTTTCAAATAAACGTTTAAGATGTTCGGCGGGAATCCCCATTCCTTTGTCACGCACTTCAAAAATTAATTCATTATTTTCCAGGCAGGCGCTTACCCACATCTTCGATTTTTCCGGCGAATATTTAATACCGTTATCTATCAGATTAATTAATGCCTGAATAATAAAAGAACCGTACAGGTTTGCTTTTAAATCTTCCGGACATTTAACTATAATTTCTATTTGTTTCCTCTTTGCCTGCGGCTCTACGGAAGATACTGCTTCTTCCACAAGCGGTGCAACAAAAAGTTCTTCTATATCGTATATTTTACTTTCGCTGTCTTCCAGGCTTGCAAGTACTAAAAGATCATTTGTAAGATTTTCCATAATGCCTGCATTTTTACTGATGATCTCAATAAAGTGCATACGCTCTTTGTGCGCAGTTTCGTCAGAGGCGCTTTGTTTATCGTTTACGGAATCAAAAAGAGTTTCGGAAAAACCTTTTATAAGCTGAATGGGTGTGCGAAGTTCATGCGAAACATTGGCGACAAAATCTTTGCGCACCCTTTCCAGTTTTACAAGGCGCGTTGTGTCCTGCAGCACTAATACAACGCCGCCGCTGCGTTCGCCTGCAAGCACAGACGCATAAACCAGGAAATGCTGCTCTGCGCCGGAACGAAATGTTAACTCTGTTTCCAAAGGTATTCTGCCGGCAATTGCTTTTTTTGCAATTTCTACAAGTTCTGTAGAACGTGTCGTTTCCAGTAAAGTCGCATTTTTAATGTCACGGCTGCCAAGATTAAACAGTTCTCTGGCTTTTGGATTAACAAGGTGCAGCTTAAGATCGCTGTCCATTGCAAAAACCGCTTCTGACATTCCGTTAAGAATCGCTTCCAGGCGGCTGCCTTCCGATCTTGCATGTTCAAAACGAACATTTAATTCTTCTGTCATTGCGCGCATTGCTCTTTCAAGACTCACAAATTCCGGCGCTATGGATTCATCCGCTTCGGGACCGGATAAAAGCGGAGCGCCTGCCCGCGCAATCTTTACAAGCCGTCCAAGCGAAGCCGAAAGCGAGCGTGAATAAACATAAATCGCCCAAAACGCGATGATAATTAAAAAACAGGTAAAAATCAAAAACGGAAAAACAATGGGAGAAACACGATTCCAGAATCCGGGAACAGAAAACGAAAGCCTGAATACGCCAATGGGATTATTGGCGCTGTCAAAAACCGGAAGCGCGTAGTAGAGCCGTTTCATTCTGGTGGTGATGGAATTGCGCCGCGCGCTTGCTTCTCTGCCTTCCAGAGCCGCTGTTACTTCTTCGCGATCAATGTGATTTACAAGTCCGCTTGTTACATGAGAATCAAATAAAACCAATCCGTCTGCGTTAATCATGGTAAGCCGGTAGGCTTGCGCGGCGCTTACAGGTAAATTAATATTTACATCATTGGGTTCATTAAATACTGCCTGTACATTTTCCTCGCCTATTGCAGTTTTGAGCGCTTTTGCAGTATTTTCTAGTCCCACTGTATTTATTTCGTAATAAAGAGAATTCATAAAAACCATAATCGAAATAACAAAAACAGCAGAAAAACTTAAAACCGCAAAACCAAGGGTAAGTAAACTTTTTTTAAATATTGTCATTGTTTTTTCCTTATTGTATTTCCTGCAGGCGGAAGCGGTAACCAACGCCGCGGATTGTTTCGATCATATCTCCGGCTTTTCCAAGTTTTTTCCGTAAACCAAGTATCTGAACATCAACAGAACGATCTGTAACAGGGTAATCCGGTCCGTGGATTGCGCCGATAATCTGATTCCGCGAAAAAACAATTTCCGGATTGGATAAAAAATGTTTAAGCAGCGCAAACTCGGTAGCAAAAAGATCAAGCTGTTTATCGCCGTAATATGCAACATGACGTGCGGCATCGAGTTTTAAATCCCCCTGCTGCCAGACAGTTACATCGGCGTTTGACCCGCCTTCTTCCTGCCGCCTAAGACCCGCGCGGATTCTTGCAATTAAAACTTTGGGGCTGTACGGCTTAACAACATAATCATCCGCGCCAAGCTCAAGACCTGTAATAATATCGGATTCTTCGCCCTTTGCGGTGGTCATGATTACCGGAACATTTTTACATTGATCAATCTCTTTTATTTTTCTTAAAACTTTTAAACCGTCCATGCCAGGCAGCATGATGTCCAGCAGAATACAGTTTACTTTTTTTGTCTTTAAGATTTTAAGCCCGTCTTCGCCGTTATTTGCAGGCAGAATTTTCCAGCCTTCCCTGGACATTGTATGCGAAAGTAATTCCTGAATTTCAAGATCATCTTCGATGATTAGAATTACTGCTTTACTCATTTAACTCCACATGCGTCCCTTCGATCATGTAAATTACTGCTTCGCAAATATTGGTGATATGATCTCCAAGACGCTCAAGTTGATTTGATGTATGCAGTACCTGAAGCGCGCTTTTTACAAGATCAGGATTTTTTTTCATTAATTTTAAAATATTTTCTGTAAGCGCTTTATGCTCTTCGTCAATTTTATTGTCCATGGCGGCTGCATCGCGCGCTGCCTGGGAATCCTGCGCCATAAAAGCCGAGAGCGCGGCGCGAATCATAAACTGCCCTATCTCTGCCATTTTTTCCAGATGCTCCTGCGCACGAAAAGGAGAGTCCCCGGCTTTGGAAAGTTTTTTTGCAGCCCGCGCAAGGTGCACAGCATGATCACCTATTCTTTCGATATTACTGGTAAGTTTAAAAATCGTAACCATTTCCCGCAGGTCACGCGCAACAGGCTGCTGCGTAGCGATAACAATAGCAGCATCATCTTCTATCCTTAATTGAAGAGCATCAATCTCGGCATCATCCGCGCGCACTTCTTTTGCAAGTTCAGGATTGCGGGTTCTAAGCGCAGTAAGCGCCTTGCCAAGATTTTCTTCCACCTTGGTTGCCATCGCTAAAATATCCTGCCGTAATCTGCTTAATTCTTCTGAGAAAAATTTTCTAGTTTCCATAGTATGATACCTTCCTGTTTATCCAAATCTGCCAGAAATATAATCTTCTGTTCTTTTGTCACGAGGTTTAGTAAAAACCTCTCTAGTATCATTATACTCTATTAATTCACCCAATAGGAAGAAAGCTGTTTTATTACTTACTCTGGACGCCTGGTGCATGGCATGAGTTACCAGAATTATGCTGAATTCCTTCTTTAATTCACCTATAAGTTCCTCGATACGGCCGGTCGCAATAGGGTCAAGAGCGCTTGTAGGCTCGTCCATAAGAATAATTTCCGGCTCCATGGCGATACTTCTTGCAATACAAAGCCGTTGCTGCTGCCCGCCGGAAAGCGCCTGGGCAGGTTTTTTAAGCCTGTCTTTAACTTCATTCCAAAGTGCAGCCTTTTTTAGCGACGTTTCCACAATTTCTGCCAGAACACGCTTGTCTTTTATACCCTGCATACGCTGCCCGTAAGCAACATTGTCAAATACCGTCATATTAAACGGGTTTGGTTTTTGGAATACCATCCCTACCCGGCTTCGGAGTTCGGTAACATCCATAGAACCGTAAATATCCTGCCCGTCCAGTAGCACTTCGCCGGTTATCCGGCACGATGGAATCAGGTCGTTCATGCGGTTTAGTATCCGGATAAAAGTCGATTTTCCGCAGCCAGACGGACCTATAAGCGCAGCAACATCGCCTCTTTTAATCTTAAAATTAACCTGTATCAGCGCCTGAAAGTCACCGTAGAAAAGGTCAAGGTTTCTGACATCAATTTTATATTCGCTCGTATTTTCTGTTTCCATTATAACCTCACTCTAGTCCGACCACTTGAGTCAAGTGGTCGGACAACTATATCGAAAATGAAACGTAGGTTCATTATATGTCTCCAAGTTTTTTTCTGAAGTTAGCTGTTAGAATTTTTGTCGCCGTGTTGATAATCACAACAAGAATAACCAATACAGAGGCAGTTGCAAAAGCAATGCCAAAATCTTCCGGGCGAACTGCTTCGTTTGTAAGATAGTAAAGATGGATAGTTAAAGTTCTGCCGGATTCAAAAATTGTGCGCGGCATGTTTTTGGTAAGACCAACTGTAAGCAGTACAGGAGCAGATTCACCTACAACGCGTCCAATGGCAAGAATTACAGAGGTTAAAATCCCAGGCAATGCAGACGGCAGAACAACAAAAACAGTTGTCTGGAACTTTGTCGCGCCCAATGCAAGGGAGCCTTCCCGGAATGAATCGGGAATTGATTTTAAAGATTCCTCAGTCGTTCTGATAATAACAGGCAGAATCATTATGCTTAAAGTAAA